>JALSRF010000127.1 GCA_026984895.1 Paracoccaceae bacterium | reverse complement strand
GGGCAGCGGGGCCAGCCCGGCGGCCCCGGATCGCCGGCAAGAGAGCGCGTCGCAATCGCGCGGGTGAGGCCGGCCACCCCGCCCGGCACGCCTGCCGCCAGCGCGATCTGCCCCTGCCCACCTTGCCCGCGTCCCCGTGCCTAAGTCCCCGTGCCAGTCGGCTCAGTCCAGTCGGAACAGCTTGTCGCGCGCGCTTGTCCCGCGCAGCAGGCTGAGCCGCCCCGGGGCCACGCCCAGCGCACGCGCCAGCAGCTTGACCACCGCTCTGGTGGCCTTGCCGCCCTCGGGCACCGTGGTCACCCGCACGAGAATGGCGCCGTTTTCCACCCGCACGTCGTTGCGCGAGGCTTTCGGCGTCACCCGCACCGCGATGGTCGCGCCCGGGCGGGCCAGATGCGAAAGAAACCCCTTTTCCATGCCGCCTGTCTAGGCGGCGGTGCCCGCGACCGCAAGACCGCCGCACCGCGCGGCCGACCCGCCGCCCCGCACCCGCCGCCCGGCGCCCGCCGCCGCTAAACGCCTTCCCCCCACCGGATCGCTCGGGCATCGCTCTGGACCCGCGGCACCGATTGCGCAATGCTCGCACCGGCGCCGGCCGAAACCCGAACGGAAACCCGAACGGAAACACAAACGGAAACACGGAGGGAAAGATGCGACAGACGGGGTTTTTCTGGGACGAGCGCTGTTTCTGGCATTCCGGCGGCAACTATGCCTTTACCGTGCCGGCAGGCGGGCTGGTGCAGCCGCTGGCCTCGGGGCTGCCGGAAAACCCGGAAACCAAACGCCGGCTGGTGAACCTGTTGCGCGTCAGCGGGCTTGCACAGGATCTGGCCATGCAGGGGGCCGCGCCGGCCCGGACCGAAGAACTGCTGCGCGTGCACCCGAAATCCTACCTGGATGCCTTTCGCGCTGCCGCCGAGGCCGGCGGCGGGGAACTGGGCCTGCGCACCCCGTTCGGCGCTGACGGCTACGACATCGCGGCGCTTTCGGCGGGGCTGGCACGCGGCGCGCTGACGGCGGTGCTCGGCGGGGCGCTGGACAACGCCTATGCGCTTTCGCGCCCGCCGGGCCACCACTGCCTGCCGGAGTTCCCCAACGGTTTCTGCCTGCTGGCCAATATCGCCATCGCGATCCAGAGCGCGCGCGACGCCGGGCTTTGCCGGCGCGTCGCGGTGATCGACTGGGACGTGCACCACGGCAATGGCACCGAGGCGATCTTCTACGCGGATCCCGACGTGCTGACCGTCTCGATCCATCAGGACAGGAACTACCCGCTGGATACGGGCGACGCGACCGCACGCGGCGAAGGCGCGGGGCTCGGGACGAACATGAACATCCCCCTGCCGCCCGGCGCCGGACACGCAACCTATATCGAGGCGATGGAAGCGCTGGTGCGCCCGGCGGTGGCGGCGTTCCGCCCGGATGTGATCGTGGTCGCCTGCGGCTACGATGCCTCGGCGGTGGACCCTCTCGGGCGAATGCTGGCCACCGCACGGACCTTCCGCGCCCTGACCGAGGCCGTGATGGAAATGGCCGATGCGCACTGCGCGGGCCGGCTGGTTCTGGTGCATGAAGGCGGCTACAACGAAACCCATGTCCCGTTTTGCGCACATGCGGTGCTGGAACAGCTGTCGGGAAGCCCCCGTCACGCCCCGGACCCGTTGGCCGAAACCCTTGCCGCGCGCCAGCCCTCGCCCGGTTTTCAGAAATACCTGTCCGGCGAAATCAGAGCCTTGCGGGAATTCTTCGCCCAGGATCCGTAGGCGCCCGGCGCCGGTCCCGAAGATGACGGGCGCGGCAATGCGCATCGCGCAACTGACGGCACCAGCCGACCGGCCTGGCCCCGCCGCCGCCGCCGCCCGGCCCTTCCGCCCCCCGGCCCTTCGGCCTTCACAGCGGAAATCGGCCGGATCGATCGGCGCCGGCTCCCGGGCCGGGCACCGGTTCCCGGGCCACCGGGGGCGCGTTACAGCCGGGGAGCCTTCTGCAGCAGTGGCATCACATCGCCCATCTCGGGGCCGCGCTCGCGCCCGGTCACGGCCTTGCGCAGCGGCATGAACAGCGCGCGCCCCTTGCGCCCGGTCCTTTCGCTGACCGCCGCCGTCCAGGTGCGCCAGGTGCTGTCGTCATAGGGCGGCTCGCCCAGCATATCCAGCGCCGCGGCGACGAACGCGCGGTCCTTCTCGTCCACCAGCGGCGTTGCGCCATCGCGAAACAGCGCCCACCACGCGCCCATGTCGTTCAGCGTGGTGATGTTGTCGCGCACCACCAGCCAGAAACGCTCGGCCAGCTCGCCGGGAACGCCCAGCGCGGCCACCCGGTCGGCCACGGCCGCATGGGGCAGCCCCTGCAGGTAACGGGCGGTCAGCGGCAGCAGATCGGCTTCGTCGAACCTGGTCGGCGCGGCGCCGAAACGGCTGATGTCGAACCCCTCGACAAGCGCATCGATACTGGTGCGCAGTTCCACCGGGTCGGACGAGCCCAGCCGCGCCATCAGCGACAAGAGCGCCATCGGTTCGATCCCGCGCGCGCGCAGATCGCGCAACGAAAGCGCGCCCAGCCGCTTGGACAGCGCTTCGCCCTGCGGGCCGGTCAGCAGCGAATGATGGGCAAAGGCCGGCGGTTCGCCCCCCAGCGCCCGGATGATCTGGATCTGGGTCGCGGTGTTGGTCACATGGTCCGAGCCGCGCACCACGTCGCTGATCGCGTGGTCGATGTCGTCGCACACCGAGGCCAGCGTATAAAGAAACTGCCCGTCGCCACGGATCAGCACCGGATCCGACACGCTGGCGGCGTCGATCGAAAGCGGGCCCAGGATGCCGTCCTCCCACTCGATGCGCTCATGGTCGAGCCTGAAACGCCAGTGACCGGGGCCGCGCTCGGCGCGCAGACGCGCCTTCTCTGCCTCGCTCAGCGCCAGCGCCGAGCGGTCATAGACCGGCGGCCGGCCCATGTTCAGCTGTTTCTTTCGCTTCAGATCCAGCTCGGTCGGGGTCTCGAAACACTCGTAAAGCCGGCCCGCCGCGCGCAACTCGTCAGCCGCGGCCTCGTAGCGCCCGATCCGGGTGGACTGGCGCTCCAGCCGGTCCCATGTCAGGCCCAGCCAGCGCAGGTCTTCCTTGATCGCCTCTTCATACTCCGGCTTCGAGCGCTCGGCGTCGGTGTCGTCGATACGCAGAATGAACGTCCCGCCGGCCTTGCGCGCAATCAGGAAATTGAACAGCGCGGCGCGCAGGTTGCCGATATGCAGGTATCCCGTGGGGGACGGGGCGAAACGGGTGATGGTCATGGGCTCTACTCCGACACAAGTGTGCCGTTTTTCACATGCGGCCGGGTTTGTCCAGTTGCGCCGAACCGTGACGTTGGCTTTTCACCGGCACCGCCACCGCAAACAGCCCCTTGCCGACGGCCGCACCGCCCGGCCCGTGGCACCCTGCCCGACCCGGAGCAGACCCGGCCGATCATCCCCGCGCCGCCACAAAGACCGCCATTCTCCCGGAAATGCCGCGACCGCCCCTGCCCGTCGCCCCCGCTTCTTCTGTCCGCAAATATCCCCGCCGGAGGCATCGCCCGCCGCAGGCGGGCCGCCTCAGCCCGGATCGCGCCAGCGATTGACGATCGGATAACGCCTGTCCAGCCAGAAACTGCGCATGGTCAGCCGCGTGCCCGGCGCCGACTGAAAGCGCTTGTATTCCGACTGATAAAGCAGCTGCTCCACCTTCCTGACCACCGCCTCGTCAAAGCCCCGCGCCACCACCTCGGCGACCGAGGCCTCGTTGTCCACAAGCTCGGTCAGGATCGCATCCAGAACCTCGTAGGGTGGCAGGCTGTCCTCGTCCTTCTGTCCCGCGCGCAACTCGGCGCTGGGCGGCTTGTCGATGATGCGCGGCGCGATCACCTCGCCCGCCGGACCCTTCATCCACGGGCGGTGGTTGGCGTTACGCCAGCGGCAGGTCTCGAACACGCGGGTTTTATACAGGTCCTTCAATGGGTTGTAACCTCCGGCCATGTCGCCGTAAATGGTCGCGTAGCCCACCGCCACCTCGGACTTGTTGCCGGTGGTCAGCAGCATCTCGCCGAACTTGTTGGACAGCGCCATCAACAGCAGCCCGCGCAGGCGCGACTGGATGTTCTCTTCGGTCAGCCCCGGCGCGCGGCCAGCGAACAGCGGCGCCAGCGTGCGGGTGACCGCGGCGCGGCTTTCGGCAATCGAAACCGTATCGTAACGGCAGCCCAGCGCGCGCGCCACCGCCAGCGCATCGTCCAGCGAGCCTTGCGAGGTGTATTCCGAAGGCAGCATCACGCAACGCAGGTTCTCGGGCCCCAGCGCATCGGCGGCAAGTGCCGCCACCAGCGCCGAATCGACCCCGCCCGACAGCCCCAGCAGCGCCTTTTCGAAGCCGGTCTTGGCGAAATAGTCGCGCAGCGAAACCACCATCGCGCGATAGTCCTGTTCCCATTCGTCCGCGATATGCGCCAACGGCCCCGGCCGCACGCGCCACCCATCGCCGGTTTCGACCAGATCGACGGTCTCGATCGCCTCTTCGAAATCGGGCAGTTGCACCGCCAGCGCCCCGCCCGGGTTCAGCGCAAAGGAGGCCCCGTCGAACACCTGGTCGTCCTGCCCGCCGACCATGTTCAGATAGATCAGCGGCAAACCGGTCTCGACCACCCGCGCCACCATGTGATTGAACCGGTCGCCCATCTTGTTGCGATAGTAGGGCGAGCCGTTGGGCACCAGCAGGAACTCGGCCCCGGTCTCGGCCAGGGTTTCGGCCACCTCCGGGTGCCAGGCGTCCTCGCAGATCGGGCTGCCGATACGCACCCCGGCCACCGCATAGGGCCCGCCCGGCGGCCCGGCGTCGAACAGGCGCACCTCGTCGAACACGGTTTCGTTGGGCAGATCGTGCTTGCGCACACGCGACACCACCTGGCCGCCGTTCAGGACGATGTAGCCGTTGTAGAGCCGCCCGTCCTGCTCGACCGGTGCGCCCAGCGCCAGCGCCGGCCCATCGGCACACGCGCCCGCCAGTTGCGCCACCGCGTCAGCCGCGGCGCGCCGAAACGCCGGTTTCAGGATCAGGTCCTGGGTGTTGTAGCCGGTGATGAACATTTCCGGCAGCGCCACCATGTCGGCACCGGCGTCCCGGCCGGCCTGCCAGGCCTTGCGAGCCAGGGCGGCGTTTCCGCCGATGTCGCCCACCGTCGGGTTCATCTGCGCCAGCGTCAGGCGAAATTTTCGCATCATACGTTCTACCATTTTTGCCTGCGGCAGTCTTAGCAGAGTTGCAGACGATCGGAAGACCCTTGCACAGCCCCCCCCGAGCGGCGAAAATCATTGTCTCGACCAGATCGCTGAACTAGGGTCATGGGCATATCCGGACCACAGGTTTGGCATGGGAAATCAGGGGGCGACCGTGTTGCAATTCAAGGGTTACCAGAAAACGCTTTTCATCGGGCTTGCGAGCTTCACCCTGGCGGCGGGACCCGCCGCCGCGCAGGATTCGGGGGCCGTGATCACCAAGCAGTACGATGACGGCGGCATCTACGAAGGCACGTTCCGAAACGGCAAACAGCACGGCAAGGGCACCTATCGGCTGCCCAACGGCTATGAATACTCCGGCCAGTGGGTGGACGGCGAAATCCGCGGTCAGGGCACGGCCAGGTTTCCCAACGGGTCGGTCTATGTGGGCGAATTCAAGAACGGCAAGCCCGACGGCCGGGGCAAGATCACCTTCGCCGACGGCGGCACCTACGAGGGCGACTGGGTGGATGGCAAGATCAACGGCACCGGTGTCGCGGTCTACTCCAACGGCGTCAAGTACGAAGGCGCCTTCAAGGACGCGCTGCAGGACGGCCAGGGCCGCATGGAAAGCCCGAACGGCTATGTCTACGAAGGCAGTTGGGTCAAGGGCGTGAAGGAAGGCAAGGGCAAGATCACCTATCCCGACGGCGCCGTCTACGAAGGCGACCTGAAACGCGGCGTGCGCGAGGGGTTCGGCAAGCTCACCATGCCGGACGGCCTGGTCTACGAAGGCGAATGGAAAGCCGGGCAGATCAACGGCAAGGGCAAGCTGATCCAGTCCAACGGCGACGTCTACGAAGGCGAATTCGTCAACGGGCAGCGGCAGGGACAGGGCAAGGTCACCTATGCCAACGGCGATGTCTACGAAGGTCAGTTCGTGAACGACAAGCGCGAAGGGCTCGGCACCTTCACCGGCACCGACGGCTATGTCTATGTCGGCGACTGGGTGGCCGGGCGGATCGAGGGCAAGGGAAAGGTCACCTACCCGGATGGCACCGTCTACGAAGGCCAGTTCCGCAACGATCTTTCCGATGGCACCGGCAAGATCGTCTATCCCGACGGAAGCTCCTACGAGGGCGAATGGAAGGCCGGGGTGATCGACGGCAAGGGCAAGGCCACCTATGCCAACGGCATCGTCTACGAGGGCGAATTCCGCAATGGCAAGAACGAAGGCCAGGGCACCATGACCTTCCCCGACGGCTACACCTATGTGGGCGAATGGAAAGACGGCAAGCGCAGCGGCCAGGGCCGGGCGACCTACGCCGACGGCACGGTCTATTCCGGGCAGTTCGTCAACGGGCTGCGTGACGGCAAGGGCACCATCACCATGCCCGACGGCTTCACCTATACCGGCGACTGGAAGGCCGGCGAGATCGAGGGCCAGGGCGTCGCCACCTACGCCAATGGCGATGTCTACGAAGGCACCTTCAAGGCCGGCAGGCGCGAAGGCGCCGGCACCATCCGCTATGCCACGGGGCAGGAACGCGCCGGGCAATGGGAAAACGGCGCTCTGAAGGAAGACACCGCAAGCGCCGCCGGCGGCGCCGCCGGCGGCACGCAGGGGGACGGCGCCTCCGGCAGCTCCAGCGCCGGCAACTGAGCGCCCGCTCCGCCGCCGGCCGGCCACCCCGCCCCGGCGGCCGGTCCGGGCGCGGGTTCAGCCGCGCGCGAACCGCTCCAGCACATGCCGGGGAACAGCGATCGGCGCGCTCATCTTCGGGTCGGCAACCGGCGCCCCGAAGGCCGTTCTCACCGGCACGGTTCCGGCCCAGATGTCCAGCGCGCAGTCTGCCTCGTCGTCAACCGGCCCACCGCTGCGCAGCTTGGCCGAGGCCTCGTCCAGGGGCAGCCACATGACGCTGGTGGCCTTCAGTTCCCGGGCGCTGACCGCGCGCAGCCCCGGCCAGCGACCGGGGACCATGTGCTCGACCATGGCGCGCAGCGCGGCGCATTTTTCCTCCGGGTCGCTCACCGTTTGCGCGGTGCCGAACACGGTGACCGAGCGGAAGTTCACCGAATGGTTGAAGGCCGACCGGGCCAGGACGTAGCCATCGAGAATCATCGCGTTCAGACAAACCTCGGCCCCGGCCGCGCGGCGCAGGGTGCGGCTGGCGCTGGAGCCGTGCCAGTAGACCCGCTCGCCGATCCGCCAATGCAGGGTCGGGGTCAGCGCCGGCGCGCCGTCAAGCAGCCAGGCCAGCGTGCAGCTGGGCGCGGCATCGAGAATGGCGTGAACGGTTTCGCGCTCGTAATCCGCGCGCGCGTGGTTGCGGCGCACGCGGGTGCGCCCTGTGGGGCGGATCGGCGTCGGATCGGGGCGGTCGGACATGGGGCCTCCTTCGGGTCCGGGTGCGGTCTGGCGCGCCGGCGCGCTTGCGTTGTGGGCCGGACGCTTTCGGACTTGACGCGTAGGCGGTAATCGGACCTTTTGAAACGACCAGTTCTTGACTTTTTTTCAGGTCCGGTTTGCCATGTCCCGCGCGGCCACACCCCCTGCTCTTGTCTCGCTGCCGCCGGAAACCGGTGCACGCGGTCCGCTCTACCTGCGCATCTGCGACCGTCTGCGCGCGCGCATCGGCGCCGGTGAGATCGCGCCGGGAACCCGCCTGCCGTCGTCCCGGGCGCTGGCCGCCGACCTCGGGGTGTCGCGCACGACCGTGGTGGCGGCCTATGACCAGCTGATCGCCGAGGGATACGCCCAGAGCCGCCCCGGAGCGGGGGTGTTTGCCTGCGACGTCTGCGCGGTTCCCGAGGCGGTCCCCGAGGCAACGCCCGGGCCGGGTTTCGGGCCGACTCCCGGGGCGGGCGGCAGCACCGCGATCCGCGCAGATCGCCCCGCCCGGAACGCCCCCGACGCGCGGCCGCTGGTTCCGGCGCCCCCTTCGCCGCCCCCTTCGCCGCCACCGCCGTTGCCGCTGACCCCGGGCCTCGCCGACCTGGCGCTTTTCCCGGTGAAAAGCTGGGCGCGAACGGTGGCCCGGGTCGCCCGGCGCGAGGCGCACGCCCTGCACCATTGCCCCGATCCCCGCGGCGATGGCGAACTGCGCCGGCAGATCGTGCGCCACCTGCTGGACTGGCGCGGGGTGCGCGCACACCCGGACCAGGTGGTGATCACCGCCGGCTCGGGCGAGGCGCTGGAGCGCGCGCTGGAACTGGTGGCGGCAAAGGGGCCGGTGGGGCTGGAAGACCCGGGTTATCCGCCGACCTGCCGCCATGTCGCGGCGCGCGGCTGGCCGATCCGCTGGCTGGACCTGGACAGCGAAGGGGCACGGCCGCCCGGCTGCGGCGGCGCGCCGGCGCCGGCAGAGGCGCGGGCGGAGGCGAAGGCGCCGGCAGGGGCGAAGGCGCGGGCGGGGGCGAAGGCGCAGGAGCGTGACCGGGCGGGTGTGGGCGCGGGAACGGGTGCGGGAACGGGCGCGGGCGTGGTGGTGCTGACCCCCTCGCACCAGTTCCCGATGGGCGGCTCCATGAGCCCGGCGCGCCGCGCCGCCTTCATCGACTGGGCGCGGACCACCGGCGGCTGGATCATCGAAGACGATTTCGACAGCGAATTCCGTTATGCCGGGCGCCCGCTGCCGGCGCTGGCGGCGCTGGCCCATGGCGGGCGGGTGATCTATGTGGGCAGCTTTTCCAAGGTGTTTTCGCACGGCTTGCGGTTGGGCTACATGGTGCTGCCCGACGCCCTGGCCGATGCGGCACAGGAGATGCTGGCCGACGCGCCTTCGCGCGCCGCGGTGGGCGGCCAGCGCGCGCTGGCACGCTTCATGGAAGACGGCGGATATCTGCGCCACCTGCGGCGCGCGCGCCGGGTCTATGCGCGCCGATACGCGGTGCTGATGCGCGCGATGGAGACCTGGCTGACCGGACTGGGCGAATGGCAACGGCAAAACGCCGGCATGCTGCAGACCTGCCGCCTGCCCGAGACCCGCGCCGACCAGGAGGTGGCGGCGGCGGCCCGGCGCGCCGGTGTCGGTTGCCTGGCGCTTTCGCGATACGCCGTGCGCCCGGGCGTGGCCAACGGTCTGGTGCTGGGATTTTGTGCGACCCCCGAGCACGAGATCGCCGAGGCCGTGCGCAGGATTTCCCGGGCGGTGCGCGAAACACAGCCCGCAGGAGGGCGAAGTCCCTGAAGGATTTCGGCCCGCTTTCGCGGAAAGAACGCGCGGTTGCGCTTCGGCTCAGCCGCGCGCGCCCTTCCAGCTGTCGAGCAGACCGAAGATCAGCCGCTCACCCTCGGCGCGAAAGTCAAAGCCCTGGCGCTCCAGCGACCAGCGCATGGCCAGCCCCTGGATGGTGGCCAGAATCAGCGCCGCCGCGTCATCGGCCGCCAGAGCCCGTTGCAGACGCCCCTGCGCCTGCTCGCGGGCGATCATCGCCGAAAACCCGGCCCGCCGCTCTGCCATCATCGCCATCATGTGCCGGCGCAGCGGCTCGTTCGTCGCATGCAGTTCGCGCGAAAACAGGATCGCCGGGATCGCCGGAGTGCGGGCGATGAAACCGAGCTGGCGCGATATCGATTCCCGCAACCGCCGGTCGGGCGGCACCCGCGCAACCGCATCGCGCTCTGCCCGCATCGCCCCGGTCAGATGGTTGCCGACCGCCAGCCATATCGCCGCCCGGTTGGGAAAATGCCGGAAGATCGCCGGCTGAGACACCCCGACCGCATCGGCCAGTTGCTGCGTGCTGACCCGGTCGGGCCCGATCTCGACCGCGAGACGAAGCGCCGCCTGCACGATTTCCCGGCGCCGCTCCGGGGCGCTCTTGCGGCGGCCCCGGGCAGGGCCGGCAGCGGCGGGAACGGACGCGGGTCTAGCTGTCTCCACCGGCTTTTTCGCCCTCGATTCCAAGCCGGTAACTGTCATGGCAGGCCACGCATTGCAGCATCAGGTTGCTCACGTCCTGGACCACCGACATCGGATCGTCGGTCGCGGCGATACTGTCGGCCAGGTCGTCGAAGGATCGGTGCAGCCCCAGCCCCAGCGACTTGAAGTCCAGCGGCAGCTTGGCGATGATCGCGGTGTCCTGGCTGGCCGCGGCCATGCCCAGCGAGCGGGCGGTCTGCGCGGCCGATTTCAGGTCTGCGTTGCCGGCATCCTCCAGGATGCTCTGCACCCCGGACAGCACGCCGCGCATTTCGCCAAGCACCTTGTTGCGTTCGGCCGGCGCCAGCAGAATGGACGTGCGCCCGTCGGCATAGGCGACGGTCTGCCCCTTGACGAGGAAGGTATAGGCCATCGCCGCCAGGGCAATGGCCAGAACCAGGCTCAGCATCCAGCCAAGCTTGCCTGCGAAGGACATGAGGTTTCCTTTCGATTCGCAAATGAGTTATTGCTCACTAACTTACTGCGGCAGCGGGCGCACCCCCCCCGATCCGATTGGGGCTTTTCTTTCGTGCCCGTGGCGATATAGTCGAGCGCCATGAGACAAGCGGTCACTCACATCTCCCGCCCGGATGCGCCCCAGGCCCCGGCGCCTGCCGGCCTGCTTCTTCTTAGCCGCCTCTGAGCGTGCCATCGGCGCGACCGCTCAGAGGTGACCAGCGCCGACCGAAAACCAAGTGCTGAGAACGAACCGAAAGACAGTCAGATGACCGATACAGCGAACCAGGACCGCGTCCTGATCTTTGACACCACCCTGCGCGATGGCGAGCAGAGCCCGGGCGCCACCATGACCCATGACGAAAAGCTGGAAATCGCCCAGACCCTCGACGAGATGGGCGTGGACATCATAGAAGCCGGGTTTCCGATTGCATCGGAAGGCGACTTCGCCGCGGTGCGCGCGATCTCGGAACTGGTGAAGAACGCGGCCGTCTGCGGGCTCTCGCGGTCCTCGTTCAAGGATATCGACCGGGCCGCCGAAGCGCTGAAACCGGCAAGGCGGCCACGCATCCACACATTCATTTCGACATCCCCGCTGCACATGAAATACAAGCTGCAGATGGACCCCGAAGCGGTCATCGAGGCCATCGCTGCCTCGGTCGGCCATGCGCGGAAGTTTACCGACGACGTGCAGTGGAGCCCCGAAGACGGCACCCGGACCGAGCACGATTTCCTGTGCCGCGCCGTGGAAACGGCGATCAAGGCGGGCGCGACCACGATCAACATCCCCGACACGGTGGGCTATACCGCGCCAAACGAAAGCGCCGAGATCATCCGCATGCTGAAGGAGCGCGTGCCGGGCATCGACGAGGTTACCATCGCCACCCACTGCCACAACGATCTTGGCATGGCTGTGGCCAATGCGCTGGCGGCGGTCGAAGCGGGCGCGCGCCAGATCGAATGCACCATAAACGGGCTGGGCGAACGGGCGGGCAATGCCGCGCTCGAAGAGGTGGTCATGGCCATGCGCGTGCGCAACGACATCCTGCCGTACCGCACCGGGATCGACACCACCAGGATCATGCAGGCCAGCCGCCTGGTTTCGACGGCCACCGGATTTCCGGTCCAGTACAACAAGGCGATCGTGGGAAAGAACGCCTTTGCCCATGAAAGCGGCATCCACCAGGACGGGATGCTGAAACACGCCGGCACATACGAAATCATGCGCCCCGAGGACGTGGGACTGAGCGAAACCAGCCTGGTGATGGGCAAGCATTCGGGGCGCGCGGCGCTGCGCGCCAAGCTCGGGGAACTGGGGTTCGAACTGGGCGACAACCAGTTGAAAGACGTGTTCGTGCGTTTCAAGGAACTGGCGGATCGCAAGAAGGAAATCTTCGAAGACGACCTCCTGGCACTGATGCGCGACACCGCCAGCGACGCCGAACACGACCGGATCCAGGTGAAACGCCTGCGCGTGATCTGCGGCACCGAAGGCCCGCAGAGCGCCGAACTGACACTGGAAATCGACGGCAGAGAAACCGCAGGCGAAGCCACCGGAGACGGCCCCGTGGATGCCGCCTTCAACGCGGTCAAGGCGCTGTTTCCGCACCATGCGCGACTGCAGCTCTACCAGGTGCACGCGGTAACCGAGGGAACCGATGCTCAGGCAACGGTCAGTGTCCGCATGGAAGAGAACGGCAAGATCGTCACCGGCCAGTCGGCCGACACCGATACCGTGGTCGCTTCGACCCGGGCCTATGTGAATGCCCTGAACAAGCTTCTGGTGCGCCGCGAAAAGTCCGCGCCCGAAAGCCTCAAGGACGTCTCCTGATGGAGCGCCCCTTGCCGGGGCGCACGCTTTTTCGGGGGCGCCCCTGCCGGGGCGCCATCCGCTCCGCTCGGGGGATACTTTGCGGACAGAAGAAGGGGGCTCATCTTCTTCTGTCGGAAAATATCCCCGCCGGAGGCAGCGGCGGAAAAAACTTGCTGATCGGCCGGAATTTGCGTGCAGACCTTTCGCATGCATGCCCCGTTGCCTATAAGAAACACCGGCCCGTGGCTGAACAGAGTCGCGGGCCCCATGCAACGTGAAATACGGGAACACCGGAATATGGCAGGTTTGATGGGGTTGTTTTCGTCCGACATGGCGATCGACCTGGGCACGGCGAACACGCTGGTTTACGTCAAGGGCAAGGGCGTGATCCTGAACGAACCTTCGGTGGTGGCCTATCACGTCAAGGACGGGCGCAAGCAGGTTCTGGCCGTGGGCGAAGATGCGAAACTGATGCTGGGGCGCACCCCCGGCAGCATCGAGGCCATCCGCCCCATGCGCGAAGGCGTCATCGCCGACTTCGACACCGCCGAGGAAATGATCAAGCATTTCATCCGGAAGGTGCATCCGCGCACCACCTTTTCCAAGCCCAAGATCATCGTCTGCGTGCCGCACGGCGCAACGCCCGTGGAAAAGCGTGCGATCCGCCAGTCGGTGCTGAGCGCGGGTGCGCGCCGGGCCGGGTTGATCGCCGAGCCGATTGCTGCGGCCATCGGTGCCGGCATGCCGATCACCGATCCCACCGGCAACATGGTGGTGGACATAGGCGGCGGCACCACCGAGGTTGCGGTTCTCAGCCTTGGCGACATTGTCTATGCGCGCTCGGTTCGCGTCGGCGGCGACCGGATGGACGAAGCCATCGTCAGCTACCTGCGGCGCCAGCAGAACCTGCTGGTAGGCGAAAGCACCGCCGAACGGATCAAGACCTCGATCGGCACCGCACGGATGCCCGACGACGGGCGCGGCTCGTCGATGCAGATCCGGGGCCGGGACCTGCTCAATGGCGTGCCCAAGGAGGTCGAGATCAACCAGGCGCAGGTCGCCGAAGCCCTGGCCGAGCCGGTGCAGCAGATCTGCGAAGCGGTGATGACCGCGCTCGAGGCCACGCCTCCCGACCTGGCCGCCGATATCGTCGATCGCGGTGTCATGCTGACCGGCGGGGGCGCCCTTCTGGGGGAACTGGACCTGGCCTTGCGCGAGCAGACCGGGCTCGCCATATCGGTGGCAGACGAGTCGCTCAATTGCGTGGCGCTCGGCACCGGCAAGGCGCTGGAATACGAAAAGCAGCTGCGCCATGTGATAGACTACGACAGTTAGCGGCAAGGCGCCGCTGCTGCGCGAGGGCACCGTGGCACGAGACCGAGGCACCAGTGCAACCTACATTCGGCCGATCCGTCGGATTCTGGTCATGCTGCTGGTCGTTCTTCTGTTCGCCGCATTCCTGGTCTGGCGCATCGACAACCCGCGCATGGAGCGTTTCCGCGCCGCCGTGGTGGACCGCGTGGTGCCATCGTTTTCATGGGCGATGATGCCGGTCGCCAAGATCGTGGAAATGGCCGGGGACTTCCAGTCCTACCAGAAGATCTACGAGCAGAACCAGAGCCTTCGCCGCGACCTGCGGCGGATGAAGGCCTGGAAGGAAGCCGCGCTGCAACTGGAACAGGAAAACGCCAAGCTGCTGGACCTGAACAAGGTCCGGCTGGATCCGAAGCTGACCTATATCACCGGCGTCGTGCTGGCCGACAGCGGTTCGCCCTTTCGCCAGTCGGTGCTGCTGAACATCGGCGCGCGCGACGGCATCGTCGATGGCTGGGCGGTGACCGACGGGCTGGGCCTTGTCGGGCGGATCAGCGGTGTCGGGCGCAACACGTCACGGGTCATCCTGCTGACCGATTCGAGCAGCCGCATCCCGGTGACAATCCAGCCCTCGGGGCAGCGGGCGCTGCTTTCCGGGGACAACTCTTCAAGACCGCCGCTTGACTTCATCGAGAACCCCGACGCGCTGCGCCCCGGCGACCGCGTGGTTTCCTCGGGCGACGGCAAGGTCTTTCCGCCCGGGCTGCTGGTGGGCCAGGTCACCTTGGGGCCGGACGGCCGGCTGCGGGTGCGCCTGGCCGCCGATTACGAGCGCCTCGAATTCCTGCGCGTCCTGCGCAACCAGACGGTCGAACGTCTCACCGATACCGGCAGCCTGCTGATCCCGGAACGCACCGCCCGGCCGGCCGGCACCAGCCCCGGCGACGGCACCAGCCCCGGCACCGGGACGGGCATGGCGGCGGGCGATGCGGTTTCGCAACGCCAAGAGGCACAGGGGGGCGGGCAATGAGCGTTTCTCTCAATCGACAGCGCCTTGGTCATTTCCTGCTGTTTTCGGCCCTGTGCACGATGGTGTTCTTTTTTCGCCTGCTGCCGCTTGTCGGCGCATCGGCGCACTGGCCGGGGCCCGATCTGATCGTGCTGCTCGGCTTTGCCTGGGTGACCCGCCGCCCCGACTACATGCCGGTGCTGCTGTTTGCCGCGGCGACGTTTCTTGGCGATCTTCTGTTCATGCGCCCGCCCGGGCTGTGGGCGGCGATCTCGGTCTCCGGGCTCGAGTTCCTGCGTGCGCGCGCCGCGTTTTCGCGCGAGCTTCCCTTTGCCGCCGAATGGGCCATGGTCTCGGGCGTCTTCCTGGCCATGATCGTCGCCCAGCGCATCGTGCTGGCACTGTTCCTGCTGCCAAGGCCGGACCCGGGGATGGACGGCATCCTGTGGCTGGCCACGGTCGCGGCCTACCCGGCGGTGGTGCTTGCCTGCGACCTGGCCTTCGGGGTGCGCAAGGTCGCCCCCGGGGCAGTCGATGACCTGGGGCACAGGATATGATCCGCTCTCCCCGGGACGAACAGGCCAGCCGGCGCACGATTTCGCGACGGGCGATGATTCTGGGCACCAGCCAGCTTGCCTTTGTGGCCGTGCTTGGCGCGCGCATGCGTCAGCTTCAGGTGGAAGACGCCTCGCTGTATCAGACCCTTGCCGAGGAAAACCGGGTCAACATCCGCCTGCTGCCGCCGGCGCGCGGGCTGATCCACGACCGTTTCGGCACGCTCATCGCCGGGAACGAACAGATTTATCGCGTCACCATCGTGCGCGAGGACGCCGGCGATACCGACCGCACGCTGGACGATCTGTCCCGCCTCATCGCCCTGTCCGGGGAAGACCTGGCGCGCGCGCGAAAGGAACTGAAGCGGCGCAGCCCCTTCGTGCCGGTCACCGTGGCCGAGCGCCTGTCATGGGAAGACCTGGCGCTGGTTGCGGTCAACACGCCGGCCCTTCCGGGCGTGACGCCCGAGGTCGGGCTGTCGCGGTTCTACCCTCTGGACAAGGACTTTGCCCATGTATGCGGCTATGTGGGCCCGGTCAGCGACTATGACCTCAGCAAGCTGGAAAACCCGGACCCGCTGCTGCAGATTCCGCGTTTCCAGATCGGAAAGCTCGGAGTCGAGGCCAAGATGGAAGACCGGCTTCGCGGGCATGCCGGCATCCGCCGGATCGAGGTGAATGCCGTCGGACGGGTGATGCGGGAACTCGACCGCCAGGACGGCACCCCCGGCGACAACCTGCAACTGACCATCGACGCCGGGCTGCAGAATTTCGTCCAGGCGCGCCTTGCCGGCGAAAGCGCCGCCGCGGTGGTGATCGATGCCGAAAACGGCGATCTGCTGGCGCTTGCATCGACGCCGGCCTTCGATCCGAACAAGTTCGTGCGCGGGATCTCATCGGCCGACTACAACGCCCTGCTGCGGGACAAGTACCGGCCGCTGGCCGACAAGACGGTTCAGGGCACCTACCCGCCCGGCTCGACCTTCAAGGTCGCGGTCATTCTGGCGGCGCTGGAAGAAGGGCTGATCGACCCGGAAGAAACCGTGACCTGCCGCGGCTTCATCAAGCTGGGCAACCGGCGCTTTCACTGCTGGAAACGCGGCGGCCACGGCAAGGTCAACCTCAGAAAGAGCCTGCAACAGTCCTGCGATGTCTACTACTACGAAGTCGCCCAGCGGGTGGGCATCGAAAAGATCACCGAAATGGCCCGGCGCCTTGGCCTGGGCCAGCGCCATGACCTGCCGCTGTCGGGCATCGCCGCCGGGCTGACCCCGACCAAGGACTGGAAGCTCGGCCGCTACGGAAAGGAGTGGCTGGTCGGCGACACGCTGAACGCGGGCATTGGCCAGGGCTATGTGCTGGCATCGCCCCTGCAACTGGCGCTGATGAGCGCGCGAATCGCCTCGGGGCGCATGATCGTGCCGCGACTGATCCATACCATCAACGGGGTCGAGCAGGAGCGCATCGATCCCGCGCCGCTGGGCATCGCCGAAAAGCACCTGCAGCAGGTGCGCGACGGCATGGCCGCGGTGTCGAACTCGGCGCGCGGCACGGCCTATCGTTCGCGCATCACCGAAAAGGCGTTCCGGCTGGCCGGCAAGACCGGCACCAGCCAGGTGCGCAACATCACCAAGGCCGAGCGTGCCGCCGGGGTCACCAGGAACCGCGACCTGCCCTGGGAGCGGCGCGACCATGCCCTGTTCATCTCCTTCGCCCCGGTTGACGCGCCGCGCATCGCGACATGCGTCGTGGTCGAGCACGGCGGCGGCGGTTCGCACGCCGCGGCGCCGATCGCGCGCGATGTCGTCCTGCGCGCGCTCTATGGCAAGCTGCCGCCGCTTTCGGCCTATCCTGCAAACCAGCGCGGCACCATTGCCACCATGCAGAAGAACCTCGTCCTGCGCGACAACGGTTACGCCAGCCAGGGAAAGATCAGGACATGAGCTATCTCGAATACCGCATGCGCACGGTGCCCACCGGATTTCGCAAGGTCCTGTATCTCAACTGGCCGCTTGTGCTGCTGGTCAGCGCGGTGGCGGCCATCGGGTTCCTGATGCTCTATTCGGTCGCCGGCGGGTCGTGGATGCCCTGGGCCGAACCGCAGATGAAACGTTTCGTGCTGGGGCTGGCGCTGATGCTGTTCGTGGCAATGGTGCCGATCTGGTTCTGGCGCAACATGGCCGGACTGACCTACGCGGGCGCGCTGGCGCTGCTGCTGCTGGTCAAGTTCGTGGGCGTCACCGGGATGGGGGCTCAGCGCTGGATCGACGTGGGTTTCATGCGGCTCCAGCCCTCGGAAGTGTCCAAGATCGCCCTGGTGATGATGCTGGCCGCCTATTACGACTGGCTGGACATCCGCAAGACCTCGCATCCGCTCTGGGTGGCGGTGCCGGTGGTGCTGACGCTGCTGCCCACGGCGCTGGTTCTTACCCAGCCCGACCTGGGCACGGCGATCCTGCTGGTTCTGGGCGGCGGAATCATGATGTTCGCCGCCGGGGTCCACTGGCTGTATTTCGCGGTCGTCATCGTGCTTGGCCTGGCGGTGGTGGCGGCCGTGCTCGCCTCGCGCGGGACGGCATGGCAATTGCTCAAGGACTACCAGTACAAGCGCATCGACACCTTTCTGGACCCCTCGAGCGACCCGCTGGGCGCCGGCTATCACATCACCCAGGCGAAGATCGCCCTGGGCTCGGGGGGCTGGTCGGGAAAGGGA
>JALSRF010000126.1 GCA_026984895.1 Paracoccaceae bacterium | reverse complement strand
TCCGGGCGGGCCGGCACCCAGTCATCCACCGCACCGGGCAGATCGGGCAGGATCGCCTGGCCGATGTCATAGGCCATCAGCGAGGCCACCGGGTCGAGGTGGTGGCGCACCACGGCCTCAAGCGTTGCATAGGCTCCGTCATGGCCATAGGGCGCGGTGGCAGAGACATTGCGCAGCGACGGCGTGCGAAAGCGATAGGCATCGCCGGGCCGGCCGGTTACGCGCATCCGGCCCTCATCGCGCTGGTGGTTTTCGAACGTGGCCGCCTTGCCGGGGCCGATCTGCGGTATGGCGATGGCGTGAAAGGCGTTGTCGGTCTGGAACTGGCCGGAATGGCAGGCCACGCATCCGGCCTTGCCGTAGAACAGGCGCAGGCCGCGCATCTGGGCGGGCGGCAGATCGGCCTCGCCGCGCAGGAAGCGGTCGAACGGGCTGTCGTCGGCACGCCATTCGAAGGCGGTAAAGGCGGCGATGGCATTGGCGATGTCGGTAAACCTTATCGGGGTGCCCGCGCCGATCACCCTGTCGAAACGCGCGCGATATTCCGGGATCACCGCCACCCGCGTTGCGATGATGTCCCAGGCCCCGCCGGGCCCGGTGATCAGCCCGCGGCTGGTGGCCAGCGACACGTCGTTTTCGCCCCGGTGGCCGGCCATCTCGTCGCCCGCGAGAACCGGAAACATCGCCTGCGCCGACAGAACGCTGTCAAAGCCTGCAACCATCTCGGAGCCCATCGGGGTGCGGATGCCGCCGGGCAGCGAAGCGTCGGCCTCGAGCCGGCCATCGTGGAACAGGCTGGTGAACCCGGCCGCGCCCAGGTTGAACAGCGCCGGCGCGTTGCGCGCGACGCGGCGTTCGGGCATATTCTTCGGGTCAACGCGCCGCTCGGGGCCCAGCCCGAAGCCGCCATCGCCGATCCCCAGCGACACCCCGTCGGAGGTGCCAAAGCGCGGGTTATGGCAGGTGGCACAGGCCACCGTGCGGCTGCCGCTGAGGATGGGGTCGTAAAACAGCAGCCGGCCAAGCGCGATCTGCGCCTCGGGGGCTTCGGGGAATACGGCATCGGCGGCGGGAAGCGGCGCATCCTGCGCAAGCGCACCGTGGGCGAACAGCAGCGACAGAACGACAAGAAGGCGGGTAGTCATCGGCCTGCCTCCGGGGCGATTTCCAGCACCAGGCGCTGCCTGTAGGGGCGCTCGGGCGTGGCAATGGGGCTGGGAAAATTCGCATGGTTCACCGCGTCCGGCCATATCTGCGGTTCAAGGCACAGCCCGGTGCCGGGCACCGGCAGGTTCGCGCCTGTATAGACCTGAAGCCCCGGCTGGTCGCTCCACAACCGCAGCGCAAGCCCGCCCGGCGCGCTCAGCACGGCTACCGGCCAGTCGCGGTCGTGGCTCTCGGGTATGACCATGTTCACATCCAGCGCCCCGTGCTGCTGTTGCGCCAGCGTCCTGCCGCAGCTGAAGTCGATCTCTGGCGGCAGCGGTTTCACCGCGCCGGTGGGGATCAGTTCGGCATCGGTTTCGGTAAAGCAGCGCGCCGCCACCCGCAGACGGTGGCCCCAGACCGGGCCGCCGCCTGCGAGGTTGTAGTAGTTGTGCTGCGCCAGGCTGACCGGGGTGGGCCGGTCGGGCGTGGCCAGCATGTCGTAGATCAGCCGCCCGCCTTCAAGGCGGATATCGACCTGCACATCCAGCGCCCCCGGATAGCCATCGTCGCCATGTTCCAGCCGGCAGGTCAGCCGCACCGCGCGCGCGCCGTCGCCCTGCATGTCCCAGTTGCGCCGGGACAGCCCGCCGGGGCCGCCGTGCAGATGGTGCCGGCCCTGGTTGCGGCTCAGCCGCCAGGTGCGCCCCGCCAGCGAAAACCGCGCCTGCCCGATACGCCCGGACACCCGTCCGACAATCGCCCCCATGTAGCGGTCGTCACCCAGGTAGGCCGCAGGGTCATCGTGCCCCAGGATCACCGGCACCGAACCGCCACCGGGCCGCGCCACGCGCCAGTCGGCGGTGATCGCACCAAGGCTGAGGATGCGCAGCCGCTGGCGCGCGTCCTCCAGCAGATGCGCGGCGATCTGCATGTCAGACGTAGCGGTTGACGATGTTTTCCAACATCTCCTGCCGGCCCGAAACCGGCGCCGGGTTGATCCCTTTCTGCGCCACCCGCGCAGCCAGGTCATCCAGCCCCAGCGCACCGCCCACGATCTCGGCCCCCAGCCCGCTGTCCCAGCCCGCATAGCGCGCCGCAAGCGGCCCTTCCAGCGCGCCGTCCTCCAGCATCGCCGCCGCCGCCTTGAGCCCGCGCGCGCAGACATCCATCGCCCCGGCATGCGCCGCCAGGAGGTCTTGCGCATCCAGCGACTGCCGGCGCAGCTTGGCGTCGAAATTGGTGCCGCCGGTGGTAAAACCGCCGCCTTTCAGGATGTGGTAATAGGCCAGTGCCACCTCGGGCACGTTGTTGGGAAACTGGTCGGTATCCCAGCCCGACTGGTAATCGTTGCGGTTCATGTCGATCGAGCCGAAGATACCCAGCGCCACCGCCAGTGCGATCTCGTGCTCGAAACTGTGGCCGGCCAGGATGGCGTGGCCCTGCTCGATATTCACCCGGACCTCGCCTTCCAGCCCGTGGCGTTTCAGAAAACCGTAAACCGTGGCCACGTCGTAATCATACTGGTGCTTGGACGGCTCCTGCGGCTTGGGTTCCAGCAGGATCGTGCCCTTGAAGCCGGTCTTGTGCTTGTAGTCCACCACCATGTTCAGGAACCGCCCCATCTGCGCATCCTCGCGCGCCAGATCGGTGTTCAGCAGGGTCTCGTAACCCTCGCGCCCGCCCCAGAGCACGTAGTTTTCGCCACCCAGCGCGCGGGTCGCATCCATGCAGGTTTTCACCGTGGCCGCTGCGAAGGCGAACACCTCGGGGTCGGGGTTGGTGGCGGCACCCGCCATGTAGCGGCGGTGCGAAAACAGGTTCGCCGTGCCCCAGAGCAGCCGGGTGCCGGTGGCCTCCTGCTTCTGGCCCATGTAATCGACCATCGCTTCAAGGTTGCGGGTGTTCTCGGCGAAATCGGCGCCTTCGGGGCGCACGTCGGCGTCGTGAAAGCAGTAGAACGGCACCCCCAGCAGGGCGAACATCTCGAAGGCCGCATCGGCGCGCAACCGTGCCAGTTCCATCGTGTCGGCCGGGAACCAGGGGCGCTCGAAGGTGGGGCCACCGAACGGGTCGGTCCCCGGCCAGGCAAAGGAATGCCACCAGGCGACGGAAAAGCGCAGGAGATCTTCCAGCCGCTTGCCCAGCACCATCTCGTCCGGGTCGTAGTGGCGAAAGGCAAGCGGGTCGTCGCTGTCGGGGCCCTTGTAGGCTAGCGGTTCGATGCCGGTGAAAAAATCTGTCATTCGAGTGCCTTCAATGCTGGGTAGAGGTTGCGATAGCGCCGGTAGGTTTCTTCATGGGCCTCCCGCAGGCGAGCCACGGGTTCGATGCTGCGGGCAAGGCGCGGGGGGGTCATGATGTCGGCCGGTGCGGCGCCGGTGTCCGCGGCAATACCCAGACGCGCGGCCCCGAGCGCGGCCCCGAACTCGCCGGCTTCGGGCAGGTCGATGGGCAGGTCCAGAACCGTGGCCAGAACGTCCAGCCAGTAGCGGGATTGCGCCCCGCCGCCGATCGCCAGCAGACGCCCCGGCGCAGCCCCGGCGGCGCGCAGCGCCTCGAGGCTGTCGCGCAGCGCAAAGGCAACGCCTTGCATCAGCGCCCGCACCAGATCGGCCGGACCATCGGCGATGTCCAGCCCGACGAAGGCCGCCCGGATCGAAGCATCGTTATGCGGCGTGCGCTCGCCCGAAAGATAGGGCAGGAACAGCGCGCGCGACGGCGCCTCCAGCCCGTCGCCGGCCAGGGCGGCCAGCGCTTCCGGGCGCTGCCCCAGGTTGCGCGCCAGCCAGTTCAGGCAGTCGGTCGCCGCCAGGATCACCCCCATCTGCACCCAACGCTCGGGCAGCGCGTGGCAGAAGGTATGCACCGCCGTTTCGGGCGCTG
>JALSRF010000125.1 GCA_026984895.1 Paracoccaceae bacterium | reverse complement strand
CGAGCGGCAGATCACCGTGGACTGCGACGTGTTGCAGGCCGACGGCGGCACCCGTTGCGCGGCGATCACCGGGGGCTGGGTCGCGCTGCGCCTGGCCGTTGACAAGCTGATCAAGGCCGGTGAGGTGTCCAGCGATCCGATCGTCGATCATGTTGCCGCGGTGAGTTGCGGGATTTATGCGGGACAGGCGGTTCTTGACCTGGATTATGCCGAGGACAGCGAGGCCGGCGTTGACGGCAACTTCGTGATGACCGGCGAAAACGACCTGATCGAGGTTCAGATGTCGGCGGAAGGATCGACCTTTTCGCGCGCGCAGATGACGCGTCTGATGGATCTTGCCGAAAAAGGCATCGCCGAACTTGTGGTTGCCCAGGCTGCGGCGGTGGCCTGAGATGCGCAGGTTCACCGACCCGAAGCTGGTCATCGCCACCCATAACGCGGGCAAGCTGGTGGAAATGTCCGAACTGCTGGCCCCCTTTGGCATTGAAACCGTTTCCGCCGGACAGCTTGGCCTGGAAGAGCCCGAGGAAACCGAAGAGACCTTTGCCGGCAACGCCCGGATCAAGGCGCAGTTCGCGGCCGGGGCCTCGGGCCTTCCGGCGCTTGCGGACGACAGCGGGATCGAGGTCGATGCCCTGGGAAAACAGCCGGGCGTGCGGACCGCGCACTGGGCACAGACCGAAAACGGCCGTGATTTTTCCAGAGCCATGCAACGGGTGTGGGACATGCTGGAGGAGATTTCGGCGCCCGAACCGCGCACCGCCCGGTTCCGTTGCACGCTGTGTCTGGCCTGGCCCGATGGCCATGACGAACTGTTCGAGGGCACCGTCGAGGGGCGTATCGTCTGGCCCATGCGCGGGGAACGGGGCTTCGGTTTCGATCCGGTTTTCCTGCCTCGCGGCGAAAACCGGACCTTTGGCGAAATGGACCCGGAGCGCAAGGCGGCCATGAGTCACCGTGCCGATGCCTTTGCCAAGCTGGTTGCGGGCTGCCTTGCCTGAGGATTGGCGCAATGGGGGTTTCGGTCTTTATGTTCACTGGCCCTTCTGCCTTGCGAAATGTCCCTATTGCGACTTCAATTCCCATGTTTGCGCCCAGATCGACCTGGCGCGCTGGAAACGGGCCTATGTTGCGGAAATCCGGCGGGCCGGGGAACAGGCGCCTGGCCGCGTTCTGAACAGTATCTATCTGGGCGGTGGAACCCCCAGCCTGATGGCTCCCGATCTGGTTGATGTGATCATCGGGACCGCGCGCAAGACCTGGGCATTTTCGAACCGCATCGAAATCACGCTTGAGGCCAACCCGACCTCGGTCGAGGCCGACAGGTTTCGTGCGTTCCGCGAAGCCGGGGTGAACCGCGTTTCGGTCGGGGTTCAGGCGCTGAACGACCGGGATCTGGCAAGGCTCGGGCGCATGCACACGGCAAAGGAGGCCATGCAGGCTTTCGAGACCGCACGAACGGTTTTCGACCGGGCAAACCTGGACCTGATCTATGCGCGCCAGGATCAGACTCTTGCCGCCTGGCAGGAGGAACTGATGCAGGCGACGGAACTGGCCGCAGACCATCTTTCGCTTTATCAACTGACCATCGAGGAAGGCACCGCCTTTGCCCGGCGCCTGGCGCAGGGCGGGTTGCGCGGTTTGCCGCACGAGGACCTTGCCGCGGACATGTATCTGGCAACGCAGGAAATATGCGAACAGGCGGGGTTTCCGGCATACGAGATTTCGAACCATGCGCGCCGGGGAAGCGAATCGCGCCACAACCTCGTCTACTGGCGGGCCGGGGACTATGCCGGGGTTGGCCCCGGTGCACATGGGCGGCTGACGATCGGTGAAAACCGCCACGCGACGCAGGCCGCGCCGGATCCCGCCCGGTGGCTTGATCGGGTTGAAAAGGCCGGCTCGGGAGAACACCTGTGCCAGAGGTTGTCGGATATCGACCGCGCGACCGAATACCTGATGATGGGCATGCGGATCACGGAAGGGATTTCACTTGACCGGCTTGGCCGCTGGATCAGCCTTGACGACCTGGAAAAGCCGATCGTCGAGCTTGTCGATCTGGGTATGGTGCGCCGATCCTCCGGTCAGCTGTGCGCCACGCCGAAGGGCCGGCCGGTTCTGAATGCCGTCCTGCGCAAGTTGCTTTCGGCTGTATGAGTTTGCTCACCGCGTTGTCGAAAGGAGCTGGCACAATTGGTCCAGTTCGTCCATGTTCTTGTAGCGGATCACCATCTGCCCGGTGCCGTCCGCCTGGTGGTCTATGGTGACCATCATGCGTATATTGGCAGAAAGGTCCTGTTCGAGTATCCGCGTGTCGGCGTCCTTTTCGGGCCGCCTTGATCCGGTTTTTTTCGCGGCCTTTTTCGGGGCCTTGACCAGCTTTTCGGTCTCGCGCACCGACAGGCCGCGGCGAACGACTTCGGCCGCCAGGGCCGACGGATCTTCGGCGGTGATCAGTGCCCGTGCGTGCCCGGCGGTAATCCGGCCTTCGCGCAGCAGGTCCAGAACCCCTTCGGGCAGCTGAAGCAGGCGCATCAGGTTGGCAATGTGGCTGCGGCTTTTCGAAAGCGCTTCGGCGAGCTTCTCCTGGGTGTGACCGAAGCGTTCCATGAGCTGACGATAGCCTGCGGCCTCTTCCACGGGGTTCAGGTCTGCACGTTGCACATTCTCGATTATGGCGATTTCCAGAACTTCGTCATCGGTGAAGTCGCGCACGATGACAGGCAGTTCATGCAGCTGCGCCTTTTGCGCCGCACGCCAGCGACGCTCCCCTGCTATGATTTCATAAGCATTTGATTTCTCGGGATGTTTTCTGACG
This sequence comes from Paracoccaceae bacterium, assembly GCA_026984895.1. Classification (GTDB taxonomy): domain Bacteria; phylum Pseudomonadota; class Alphaproteobacteria; order Rhodobacterales; family Rhodobacteraceae; genus JAJRUE01. Next base: position 15,296 of record JALSRF010000125.1, on the reverse strand, counting down.
ATAAGCGGCTGGAGGATGCCCTTTTCACGGATTGAAGCGGCCAGTTCCTCCAACTGTTCGGGACCGAATTTCCGGCGTGGCTGATCCGGGTTCGGGTAGAGATTTTCGATGGGAACGGCGGTTACCGGCCCCTTGTCGGCCGCTTTTGCGGACCCGGCGTCATCAGTGGTGGGGCGCACATCGGCCATCAGGGCGGAAAGACCGCGACCAAGGCCGCGTTTTGCATGTTTCGAGTCTGCCATCTTCTACCTCCTTTGGCGCGTCTGAATCGCCACCAGTTCATTTGCAAGATCGCGGTAGGCCATGCTGCCCTTGGAGCCGCTGTCGTAATCGAGAACCGGCAGCGCATAGGACGGCGCTTCGCTGATGCGCACGTTGCGCGGAATGACGGTGCTGAACACCACCTGTCCCAGGTTTTCGCGGGCATCGGCCTCAACCTGGCGCGACAGGTTGTTGCGCTTGTCATACATTGTCAGCACGACGCCTTCCATGCGCAAGCCGGGGTTTGCCGTTTCGCGGATTTCCCGGACTGTGAGCAGCAATTGCGACAACCCTTCCAAAGCGTAGAATTCACTTTGCAGCGGGACAAGAACGGAATGGGCCGCAACCATCGCGTTTACCGTCAGCAGGCTGAGCGACGGGGGACAATCGATGAAGACGAAGTCGAGTTCATAACGATCGATTCCTTTCTGCCGGAGGGCATCGTGAAGAAGGTAACTTCGTTTTTCGTTGGCGACCATTTCGATATCGGCCGAACTCAGGTCGGTCGTCGCCGGTGCTATCCAGAGGCCTTCTACTTCGGATTCCTGGACCACATCTTGTATGGGAGCTTCATCGAGTAACAAGTCATAGGTTGTCAGTCGACGATTTTCGCGGTTCACTCCCAGGCCTGTCGATGCATTTCCTTGCGGGTCCAGATCGACCAGCAGAACCCGAAAGCCCATTTCGGCCAACGCCGCGCCAAGATTGATTGCGGTTGTGGTTTTTCCGACCCCTCCCTTCTGGTTGGCGATTGCAATGATCTTGGGGCCCGGAGGCCTGGATGGGTCAGACACGCCTTATATCTCCAAGCTTAAGAATAACGGCAGATGGCTCAGTCCTGCTGGGGTATTCATCGCGCCGAAAGCGCCAGTTTTCAAGTGCTTCCCGGATTTCATGCCGATATGACGCGCCTTTCGGGAAAAGCGCTGTCCCATGTGCCGACAGGTGCCGTTGCGCGTATTCAAGCAGGCGGGAAAGGGGTGCCAAGGCGCGCGCAGACAGGATATCTGCGTTTAATGGCGCGATATGTTCAATTCTTTTGGGCTGCACGTCCGCGTTCAGTTGCAGGTTTTGTGAAACTGTGCGCAAGAATACCGACTTGCGAACATCACTTTCGACAAGGGTAAACCGCAGGCGAGGTGCGTCATTTCTTGCCAGGATTGCGACAACAACCCCCGGAAATCCGCCGCCAGTTCCGATATCTACCCAATGGCCCTCCGTGGCGTCCGACAACATGAATATTTGCGCAGAATCAATGATATGGCGCTTCCAGAGTTCATTCAAGGATGCTTTTGAGACCAGATTTATCCTGCCCGTCCATTTCCGAAGCAAGGCCACATATTCTTCCAGTGCCTGAAATGTTTCACGTGAAACATTCATCTGCTGTTCAAGCCAACGACGTGCGTAATGCGGATCCGTCAAGCCGATCGTTTCCTGTTCAATTGCCGCAGCCGCGCTAAAATCAGTGTAAGCGCTGCCGGAGTAATGCCTTCGATACGCGCTGCTTGTGCCAGGGTCGTCGGCCTTGTTCGATTCAGCTTTTCGACCACCTCGTTGGTCAGCCCTTTCAACCCGCTGAAATCGAAGTCATCCGGGATTTTTACATGTTCATCACGGCGCAATGCCTCGATGTCCCTGGACTGCCTTTGGATATAGTTCGCATAAAGCGCTTCCCTGCAAAGCTGCAGCCGGGTTTCCGGCGGAATGGCATCCAGTCGGCTGTCCATCGCCGCCAGCGTTCCGAACGTTACATCGGGGAAAGCCAACAATTGATAGGCGGTCCGTTTGCCTCCACCGGAACTGACCCTGACGCCTGCTGCCTCAAGATCGCGCGCGGTAAGGTACGTTTCGGTCAACATTTTGCGCCCGGCATCTAAACGCTCCATCTTGGCATCAAACAATTTTTTTCGTTCGGCCCCGACGCAGCCGAGCTCTACGCCCATCGGTGTCAGACGCTGGTCGGCATTATCCGCCCGCAAAGACAATCGAAACTCCGCGCGTGACGTGAACATTCGATACGGTTCGCTTACACCGCGCGACACAAGATCATCCACCATGACCCCGATGTAGGAGTTTGATCGGCTGAAGCTGAACCCGTCCAATCCTCTGGCCCGGCGCACGGCATTCAGGCCGGCCAGAAGCCCCTGTGCGGCTGCCTCTTCATATCCCGTTGTTCCATTTATCTGGCCGGCCAGAAACAATCCCGGTACATCCCTGGTTTCCAGCGTGGGTTTCAGGCAGCGCGGATCGATATAGTCGTATTCAATGGCATATCCCGGCTGTAATATCTTTGTATTTTCAAGGCCTTGTACTGAATGAACGTAGGCTTCCTGCACCTCTTCGGGAAGAGAGGTCGAAATGCCGTTCGGGTAAACCGTGTTATCATTCAACCCTTCCGGCTCCAGGAAAATCGAATGGGAATCCCTGTCGGCGAACTTCACGATCTTGTCTTCGATCGATGGACAGTATCGCGGCCCCGTGCCCTCTATCACACCGCCATACATGGCGGACCGTTCAAGGTTCGCACGAATGATCTCATGGGTCCTGCCATTGGTTTTCGTGATACCACAGCTGACCTGACGCGCCATTGCCGACACGGACAGGAAGGAAAGCATTACCGGATCATCGTCTCCGGGTTGCATATCGACCTTTGTCCAGTCGATCGTCCGCCCATCCAGTCGCGGTGGCGTCCCGGTCTTCAGTCGACCAAGCGGGAAGCCGAAATCCCGGATTCTGTCGGCAAGCCGAACCGACGCCGGGTCTCCTATCCGTCCGCCCGGTCTGGACCTGTGGCCAATATGGATTACGCCGCGCAGAAATGTTCCCGCTGTCAGCACGACGGAAAGGGCGGTTTTCACGGTTCCGTCCGAAAGTAGCACCCCGGAACAATCCGGTCCTTCCATAACGAAGTCGGATACCTCGGACTCAATAATTTCAAGATTTTTCAAAGAGCCAAGCGCTGCCTGGACCGCACTGCGGTAAAGACTCCTGTCTGCCTGCGCCCTGGGGCCCTGAACCGCCGGGCCTTTTCGACGGTTCAGGAGGCGGAACTGAATCCCGGCCCGGTCGGCTGCACAACCCATGATGCCGTCCATTGCATCGATTTCTCTGACCAGATGCCCCTTGCCCAGGCCTCCGATCGCCGGGTTACACGACATCACGCCAATCCTGTCCTTGCGCAATGTCACCAGTCCTGTCCGCGCGCCCATGCGGGCAGCGACAGCCGCGGCTTCGGCTCCGGCATGCCCGCCGCCAACCACGATTACGTCGAACTCACGATGTTTCACGTGAAACAACCCTACTTGCCAATACAAAAACGGTTGAATATTTCATCCAGGACATTCTCCACGTCCACCCTTCCAACCAGAGAATCCAGTTCACGGACCGCGCTTCGCAGCGATTCTGCACAGAATTCCGCGCGGTCCCGATGGCTTAGCTCATCTTGCGCACGGTCCAAAGCGGAAATTGCACGCATCATCGCCGACCTGTGCCGTTCCCTGGTCGCGGTGCCGGATCCTGACACCATATTCTCCAGCACATCAGCAATACGGTCCGTAAGAACGTCAAGCCCCTTCCCGGTCTTGCCAGAAACAGAATCAACATCTCCTGGTCGTAAATCCCCTTTACCGAAGATCATTATATCGTGTTCTTTTTTCTCAACACCACTAAATGCTGTATCTTCATCCAGAAGAAACACACGCAAGTCGGCGCCATTTGCTCGCGCGATCGCACGATCCACACCAATTCTTTCAACAGGATCTCGCGTTTCGCGCAGACCCGCGGTATCAAGCACGGTTACCGGCAAGCCCCGCAGCTCCATATGAACCTCAATCACGTCCCGCGTCGTTCCGGCCACATCCGATGTAATGGCCGCCGCCCGTCCCGCAAGCGCATTCAACAGCGTGGATTTTCCCACATTGGTAGGCCCAACGATCGCAACCTCGAACCCATCGCGAATTCTTTCCGCAATGCCAACCCCTTCCACCTCGTCCAGAAGACTGGCCCTTACCTCGCCCACCAGGGCAGAAACAGCGGGCCCGACATCATCGGGAACTTCTTCCTCGCTGAAATCTATCGTTGCCTCGATCAGCGCCGACGCCTCGATCAACTTCGTTCTCCAACCCTCGGCCAGCGCCCCCAGCGCCCCGTCCAGAACCCGCACCGCCTGCCGCCGCTGCGCTTCGGTTTCGGCTTCGATGACATCCGCCAGCCCTTCGATCTGGGCGAGGTCCAGAACCCCGTTCTCCAGCGCACGGCGGCTGAACTCCCCGGCTTCCGCCAGGCGAAGCCCGTCAAGCGCATCCAGAGCCCCGAGAACCGCACGTATCGTTGCCGACCCGCCATGCACGTGCAATTCCGCCACATCCTCACCGGTAAAACTCTGACCCGCGGCGAACCGAACCACCAGCGCCTGGTCAAGCAATGACCCACTGTTGTCCCTGAGCGCCCGCAGGCCCACGCAACGTACCGGCGGAAGACCACCGGCAAGCCGCTCCGCCGCCCAATGCGCGCGAGGGCCGGAAATCCGAATGACGGCAACCCCCGCCTTTCCCCGCCCGGAAGAAAGTGCGTATATCGTCGACATTCACATAATCCATTGATTTTATTGGATGACTCAGCTGTTCATGGAATCGAAGAAATCGGCGTTGCTCTTCGTCTGCTTGAGCTTGGAAATCAGGAATTCGATCGCATCCGTGGTTCCCATCGGGTTGAGAATACGCCGCAGGACATAGGTTTTCTGCAGGTTCGCCTTGTCCACAAGAAGTTCTTCCTTGCGTGTCCCGGACTTCAGGATATCCATCGCCGGGAAGACACGCTTGTCGGCCACCTTCCGGTCCAGCACGATCTCGCTGTTGCCGGTCCCCTTGAACTCTTCGAAAATCACCTCGTCCATCCGGCTGCCGGTATCCACCAGCGCCGTGGCAATGATCGTCAGCGAACCGCCTTCCTCGATATTGCGCGCCGCCCCGAAAAAGCGCTTCGGACGCTGCAGCGCATTTGCATCCACGCCACCGGTCAGAACCTTGCCCGACGACGGCACCGTGGTATTGTAGGCCCGGCCAAGACGCGTGATCGAGTCCAGCAGGATAACCACATCGCGTTTATGCTCGACCAGCCGCTTGGCCTTTTCGATAACCATTTCCGAAACCGCAACATGGCGCGATGCCGGCTCATCGAAGGTCGAGGAAATCACTTCGCCCTTCACCGATCGCTGCATGTCCGTCACCTCTTCCGGGCGCTCATCGATCAGCAGCACGATCAGGTAGCATTCCGGGTGGTTGCGCTCGATCGAATGCGCGATGTTCTGCAAAAGGACGGTCTTCCCAGTCCTCGGCGGCGCCACGATCAGCGATCGCTGCCCCTTCCCGATCGGCGCAACCAGGTCGATGATGCGCGCGGAACGGTCCTTGATCGTCGGGTCCTCGATTTCCATCTTCAGACGATCATCCGGGTAAAGCGGCGTCAGGTTGTCGAAATTGATCTTGTGCCTGGCTTTTTCGGGATCCTCGAAGTTGATCTTCGACACCCGCGTGATCGCGAAATACCGCTCGTTTTCACGCGGCGCCTGGATCACCCCGTCCACGGTATCGCCGGTGCGCAGAGAATGCTGCCGGATCATCTCCGGCGAAACGTAGATATCGTCCGGCCCCGGCAGGTAGTTCGCTTCGGGAGACCGCAAAAATCCGAATCCGTCCTGAAGCACCTCCAGAACGCCATCCCCCGAGATTTCCCACCCCTCTTCAGCGCGCTCCTTGAGGATCGAGAACATCATCTCGCCCTTGCGCATGGTCGAGGCGTTTTCGATCTCCAGATCCTCGGCCATGGAAAGAAGATCCTTCGGGCTTTTCGCCTTGAGGTCGGACAGGTTCAGGCGCTCTAGTGACATGGGAATTTTCCTGGACCACCCGGCATCGGCGAATGATCCGTCTTTTTTGAAGGGAACAACAACAGCCGGACGGCTGCAGGCAGCTGGATAGTGAAAACGCACCCCCGAGTCAACGCAAGAACCTAATGCCGCCCCTCAGAACGGCCGGGCGATCACCGAAATCACGATAACAACCATCAGCAGGGTCGGAACCTCGTTCATCAGCCGATACTGCCGCCCGGTCAACCTCTGCGACCCGTCAAGGAACTCCTTCCGACGCCGGCCAAGCCAGTGGTGATACCAGGTCATCGCCAGCACGGACGCAGCCTTGGTCCAGGGCCAGATCATCGACCAATCGACGATCCCCGGGGTAAAGACGAGCGCCAGACCGAAAACCCAGACCGAAATCATCGCCGGATTCATGATCGCCCGAAGCAGCTTGCGCTCCATCACCTCGAAAGTGCGCTGCATTTCCGCGTTCCCGGATGCCGCTTCCACATGATAGACGAACAGCCTGGGCATGTAGAACAGCCCGGCCATCCACGCAATCACGGATATCACATGGAGCGACTTGATCCAGGGATAGGCTGCCGAAAGAAAATCGCTCATGCCGTTTCGTTCCGCTCGTTGTCCGGTGTTTCGTGCCCTGCCTCTATCAATATATATTTTCGAAGAAAAGAAGGATGATTATGAAGGCCGGTGGATAATGTGGATCAAATTGTCATCCACAGGGTTTTTCACAGCCAGGCCGGCGCGGGACATTTTCTGGACAGAACGAATTTGCAATAAAATAACAACATTATTTCAAAGAGTTGTACAAAAATATTTCGCCAGTTCCTGTCAGCGAAACCGGGAATGAAATCCAGCCGGCCATTCTGTGCACAAGGCCGCGTCTTGCGTTGTCCTCTCGGGATTGATTTTATGAAACCGGGGATGATCCCGCCACGGGTTCCTCCATACCCGCGAAAACCGGGTTATCGCCACAAGAGCACACAGACCTGCCGCCAAACTTTCCACAGAGGTATGCCCGTTGACACATCCGCTTGTGCTGGCTTCCGGTTCCAGGACCCGAAACAGGCTGCTGCGCGCGGCCGGGCTGAACTTTCGCACGGTTGTGCCGCGCGTCGATGAAACCCGACTGCGCGCCTCGCTTCTGCACGAAGGCGCCAGCGCGCACGAGCTTGCCATTGCCCTGGCCGATGCTAAGGCCCGGAAGATTTCGTCCGCAATGCCGGACAGCCTTGTGATCGGATGCGATCAGATCCTGGATTTTCACGGCGAAATCATGGAAAAACCGGAATCGAAAGCCGATGCGCTGGACCAGATTGCGCGCCTGTCGGGTCACCGTCACCAGTTGATTTCCGCTGTCAGCCTGTGGCATGCCGGCATGCGCAACTGGCAGTGCACCGGCACGGTGACCCTGGTCATGCGCCCGCTTGGCCAGGACTATCGCACCAGCTATGTCGAAAGAAACTGGCCCTCCATTCGAGACAGCGTCGGCAGCTACAAGCTTGAAGAAGAAGGTGCACGCTTGTTTTCTTCGGTCCAGGGCGACTATTTTACGGTCCTGGGGCTGCCCCTGCTGGAATTGCTCGGTTACCTTGTGGACAGAGGAGAGATTGCCGGATGAGCGACGACAACATTCCCCTGGCCGGCGTGATCGGCACCCCCATCGCGCACAGCCGATCGCCGGCACTGCACGGGCAATGGCTCCGCCGTCTGGGTATCGCCGGCCATTACATCCCCATGGATGTTTCCCAGCAGAACCTCGAAACCGTGGTCCGCGCCCTGCCGAAAATGGGATTTGTCGGGATCAATGTCACCATTCCGCACAAGGAAAAGGTTCTGAGCCTGGCTGACAGCGTTACCGACCGCGCGGCCCTGATCGGCGCGGCCAACACCCTGGTGTTTCGCGATTCCCGCATCTATGCCGACAACACCGACGGTTACGGATTCATCGAAAACCTGCGTCAGGGCGCCCCGGCATGGCAGGCTCGATCCGGCCCGGCGGCGGTATTCGGAGCCGGAGGGGCCTCGCGGGCGGTCATCGCCTCCTTGCTGGATGCCGGGGTGCCGGAAATCCGTCTTTCAAACCGCACCAAGGCGCGCGCCGAAGCGCTGCGCACCGAATTCGGCACCCGGATCACGATATTCGACTGGGTCCAGGCCGCAAACATGCTGGACGGTGCGACCCTGGTCGTCAACACCACATCGCTGGGCATGCAGGGCAAGGCGGAACTGCGTGTCCCGCTTGACGGGCTTTCGCCAGACAGCGTGGTGACCGATCTGGTCTACACGCCGCTTGAAACCGGGTTGCTACGCCGGGCCGGAGAAATCGGCTGTGTCACGGTGGACGGTCTGGGCATGCTGATTCACCAGGCGGCACCGGGGTTCGAACGCTGGTTCGGCGAACGACCGCCGATCGACGACGACACCCGCCGCGCCGTGCTGAGCGGATGACCGTGCGCCGCCCGTTCGTCATCGGGCTGACCGGTTCGGTCGGCATGGGAAAATCCACAACCGCCGCAATGTTTCGTGAACGCGGTATCCCGGTCTGGGACGCGGATGCGGCGGTGGACCGTCTCTACGCGCCGCACGGAAAGGCCCTGCCCGGCATCGCCGCGCTTGACCCGGCGCTTGTCGGCGATGGCGGGGTTGACCGGGAAGCCCTGCGCGCCTGGGTTTTCGAGGACCCCGACCGCCTGCCGGTGCTCGAACGTATCGTCCACCCGCTGGTGGCCGCCGATCGCGCGGGTTTCATCCGCACGGCCGAAAGCGACATCGTGGTTCTGGATGTGCCGCTGCTGTTCGAAACCGGTGCCGAGGACGACGCGGACATGATCGTGGTGGTCAGCACGGATCCGCAAACACAGAAACGCCGCGTCCTGGCGCGTCCGGGAATGACCAGAGAACGATTCCGCCGGATCCTTTCGCGCCAGCTTCCCGACGCCGACAAGCGCGCAAGGGCCGATCGCGTGATTGAAACCCGCAGCCTGGACATGGCACAAGCCGCGGTAGAAGAGATCATTCGCGAAATCAGGGAAAGGCAGCCGCATGCGTGAAATCGTTCTGGATACCGAAACCACAGGGCTGGACCCGGATACCGGCGACCGGATCGTGGAAATCGGCGCGCTGGAGTTGCACAACCACCTGCCCACCGGCCGCACCTATCACCAATACATCAACCCGTGCCGGCCCATGCCCAGGGAGGCCTTCGATGTGCACGGTCTGGGCGACGATTTCCTGAAGGACAAGCCGGTTTTCGAAACCATCGCTGACGAATTTCTTGCCTTTATCGGCTCTTCGCGGCTGGTGATTCACAACGCCGGTTTCGACATGAAGTTCCTGAATGCCGAGCTACGCTGGGCCGGACGGCCGCCGATCGCGATGGAGCGGGCGCTGGATACGCTGACGATCGCGCGCAAGAAGTTTCCCGGCTCGCCGGCGTCTCTGGATGCGCTGTGCCGCCGGTTCGGCATAGACAATTCGGCGCGAACGCTTCACGGCGCCCTTCTGGACAGCGAAATACTGGCAGAGGTCTATCTTGAACTGATCGGCGGCCGCCAGCCCGGCTTCGGTCTGACCGGCAGCAGCACAGACGCCTCGCGCCTGGCAGAGGACGAAACCGAATGGCATCCCGGCGCGCGCCCCGCCCCGCTGGCGCCGCGCATCAGCGAAAAGGAAATCGCCGCCCACGAAGCCTTCGTCAAGGCGATGGGCGACGGTGCGTTGTGGAACCGGCTCTTGCGCGACCGCGGCTGAGCGCGACCCCGGCCCGCAACCTGCAACCTGCAACCCCCGGCCCGCAACCCGCAACCCTGGCCCGCGGCCCTCAGGATTGCTGCGCCGGAGCCTGGGCGGCGGCCTGTGCCTGGTGCGCAAGGTTCTGGCGGTAAAGCTCGACCCAGTCGATGGTATCCAGATTGAGCGGCGGGAAGCCGCCATCGCGCACCACATCGTGAATGATCCTGCGCGCAAAAGGAAACAGCATCCGCGGGCATTCGATCATCAGGAACGGGTGCATCTGTTCGTCGGGGACGTTCTGTATATGGAAGATGCCGCCATATTCGAGCTCAAGCAGGAACAGCGTCTCTTCTGTCGCCTTGTTGTTCGAGGTGATCTTGAAACTGGTGATGACTTCGAACTGGTTGTCGCCGGGGCGTTTCTTTCCGTCAAGGCTGATCTGAACGTTGATGTCCGGGGTGACCTCTCCGTTCACGCCTTTCTGGGCAACGATGTTTTCAAACGACAGATCGCGGATGAACTGGCCAAGCACCTTCATGGTGACCTGGGGAGGAGCCTTCTTGTCGGCGGCTCCGTTTGCATCGGCTTTTTCGGCCATTTCTGTGCTCCTGAAATCGAGGTTGCGCACTCACTAGCAGGTCTGTCGGAAAGGCTCAATGCCCGGTCCAGCCGGAGCGGCCCGAACGGCCGGAATCCGGTGTTTCGTCAACCTCTTCGAACTCGCCATCGATCACGTTTTCCGCCGGCGGATATGGCGGCCGGGATGGCGCCCCGGCGGTAAAGGTCTGCACCTTCACATGCGATCTGACATGGGCCATGATCGCGCGTCTTACCGGCGGGACAAGTAGGAGAAACCCGATCGCATCGGTAAAGAATCCCGGCGTCAGCAGCAAGGCGCCGGACAACAGGATCATCGCCCCGTGGGCAAGCGGTTCCGTCGGGTCGCGCATGTCGTTGAAGGACTTGCGCAGGTCGTTCATGGCGGCAGCGCCCTGCGCGCGCATCAGTTGCGTGCCGATGATCGCCGTCAGCACCACGATGACGAGCGTCCAGCCAAGCCCGATCAATCCGCCGACCTTTATGAACAGCGCGATCTCGATCAGGGGAACCGCAACAAACAGCAAAAAAAGATACATTTCAGCCTCAGTTCGTGATTGCCGGCGGCAGTGGACTTGACCCCGGCCCTGCCTTACATAAGTGCGAACGAGGCCCGCCGCTAGCCAATGGTCCAAAATGGTGAAAAAATGAATTCAGCTGTCATTCAGCTTCTGGTGCTTGCAGCGATCGCGATATTCCTGATCCTGCGCCTGAAAAACGTGCTGGGCACGCGCGACGGTTTCGAAAAGCCGCCGCTGGCGAGCCCGGCGCGCCCGGCCGGCGGCCGCAGGCTCGAAGTCGTCGAGGGCGGCGGACCGGATCGGGACATCACCGACCACGTTGCCGAAGGCAGCGCTGCCGCCCGCGCCCTGGCAGCGATGAAACGGGTCGAGCCGTCGTTCAATGTTACCGAGTTTCTGGGCGGCGCGCGCGGCGCTTACGAAATGATCCTGATGGCCTTCGAAAGCGGCGACATCGAACGAATCCGGCCCTTCCTGTCCGACGAGGTCTACCAGGCCTTTTCCCAGGTGGTGGACGCGCGCGAAAAGGACGGGATCAGCTTTGTCGGCGTGCGCGAGATGACGCTTGTGGATGCCGAGTTTGACGAATCCACCGGCATCGGTGAAATAACCGTCAGGTTCGTGGGCGAACTGACCTCGGTCGTGCGCGACAAGGACGGCCGGATCGTCGAAGGCAACCCGAACGAGGTCAAACGGCAAAAGGATCAATGGACCTTTGCACGCAAAATGGGCGCACAGGACCCGAACTGGCAACTGGTCGCCACCGGGGGATGAACCGTCCGCCGGCGGGGCTGGCGGCACGGATTGTTGTTCTTGTGCTGGTCCTGAGCGCGCTGGCGGGCGGCGCGCTGCAGGCCGGGGATGTGCGGCGGACCGTGCTGAGCTTCGACCAGCTCGAAAACTGGGCGCACGACGATCACGAAGCAGCGCTTGCCGTCTTTCTGAAGACCTGCGGCGACCTGAAAGAGGCGCAATGGGCGGCAGTATGCGCCGTTGCCCGGCGCCACCCGGACGCGCGCGTTTTCTTCCAGCTTTTCTTCCGTCCGGTTCTTGTCGAAGACGGATCGCCGGCACTGTTTACCGGCTATTTCGAACCCGAACTGAACGGCGCACGCGAGCATACGGCGCGATTTCGTTATCCGATCTACCGCAAGCCCCCCGAACTGAAGGACGGCACGCGCTGGTATTCGCGCGAAGAAATTGAAAACGGCAAGCTGCTGGCCGGGCGCGGGCTTGAAATTGCCTGGGTGGACGATCCGGTCGATCTGTTCTTCCTGCAGGTTCAGGGCTCGGGGCGCATCCGGCTCGGAGACGGACGCGCGATCCATGTGGGCTATGGCGGCTCGAACGGGCACAGCTACCGGTCTCCGGGAAAGGAGCTGGTGCGCCTCGGGGTCTATCAGGCGCATCAGGTTTCGGCGCAGGTGATCAAGAACTGGGTTCGGCGCAATCCGCAGCGCGGTGCCGCCCTGCTGCGCCAGAGCCCGTCCTATGTCTTTTTCCGGGAACTGACCGATCTGCCGGCGGAGTCGGGACCGCTCGGGGCGATGAACCGCGCCCTGACGCCCATGCGCTCGATCGCGGTTGATCCGGCTTTCGTTCCGCTTGGCGCGCCGGTCTGGGTGGAAAAGGGCGGCCAGGACGGATTTCGCCGCCTGATGGTTGCCCAGGACACCGGATCGGCGATCAAGGGGGCGCAGCGGGCGGATATTTTCGTGGGAACCGGCGATCGGGCCGGACGCCGGGCCGGCAGGATGATGGACCCGGGCAGAATGGTTGTGCTGTTGCCCATCGAAATCGCCTATGCGCTGGCGGACGGAGACCAGCCATGAGCCGGAAACAGCCGCGCAGCCTGCGCCCCGACGAACGCGCACTCTGGGATCGGGTGCGCAAGACCGCCACGCCGCTGCGCCCCGACAGGCCCGCGGGCGCCGGGAAACAGGCCGGCGCGACGGATTTCGGGAAAACCCCGCCGGCCAGGGCAGCGTCCGCATCACCGGCCGTTTCCGTGGCCTCTCTGCGACCGTTTTCCATTGGCGAACTGGCGAAAACGGCGCACGGGCCGACCGACCGGCACACTGCGGCCGCTCAGGTCAGCCAGCCGGTGCGGATGGAGAAAAAACGGTTTTCGCGGATGAAACGGGGGAAACTTGCGCCCGAGGCACGTCTGGACCTGCACGGGATGACTCTTTCGCAGGCGCAACCGGCGCTTGTCGGTTTTGTCATGCGGGCGCAGGCCGGCGGGCTGCGTCTGGTGCTGGTGATCACCGGCAAGGGACGCAAGGGCGACGACGGCGGGCCCGTTCCCGCGCGCCGCGGCATCCTGCGCCATCATGTGCCGCAGTGGCTTGGGCAGCCGCCGCTGAGCGCCGCGGTGCTTCAGGTGAGCCCGTCCCATCCACGCCACGGCGGCGACGGGGCGTTCTACGTCTACCTGCGCCGCCGGCGCTGACGGCTACAGCATGTAGCGCCCGATATCGGTCGAGCGCGAAATGTCGCCCAGGTGCTTTTCCACGAAGGCGGCGTCCACCACCACCGTTTCGCCGGCCCGGTCGGGCGCGTTGAAGGACAGGTCTTCGAAGACGCGTTCGAGCACCGTGTAAAGCCGGCGCGCGCCGATGTTCTCGACATTGCTGTTGACCTCGGCCGCTATGCGCGCAAGCGCCGCGATCCCGCCGGTATCGAAGCTTACCTTCACGTTTTCCGTTTCCATCAGCGCGCTGTATTGCAGGGTCAGCGCGTTGTCGGTTTCCGTCAGGATTCGCACGAAATCCTGTTCCGTCAGGGCGCGCAGTTCCACCCTGATCGGCAGCCGCCCCTGAAGCTCGGGCAAAAGGTCCGAGGGCTTTGCGACATGAAACGCGCCCGAGGCGATGAACAGGATATGATCGGTCTTCACCGGCCCGTGCCTTGTGGAAACGGTGGTGCCTTCGATCAGCGGCAGCAGGTCGCGCTGAACGCCTTCGCGGCTGACATCGCCTCCGCGCACTTCGGCGGTTGCGCAGACCTTGTCGATCTCGTCCAGGAAAACGATGCCGTTCTGTTCGACCGCATCGAGTGCGGCCTTGTTCACGGTTTCGTCGTCCAGCAGCTTGTCGGCTTCTTCGCTGATCAGCACATCGTAGCTTTGCGCGACGGTCATCTTGCGCCGGACGGTGCGCGCGGGAAAGGCCTTGCCGAAAAGGTCGCCCAGGTTCAGCGCCCCGAGCTGCCCGGGCTGTCCGGGAATCTCGAGGCTGGGAAATCCGCCCGAGGTATCGGCCAGGTCAAGCTCGATCACCGTATCGTCCAGTTCGCCGCGTTTGAGTTTCTCGCGGAACATGTTGAGCGTCTGTTCGCGGGCGTTTTCCCCGGCAATGGCGGACAGCACGCGTTCTTCGGCGGCCTTGTGCGCCTTTGCCTTCACCTCTTCGCGCATACGTTCGCGGGTCATCACGATGGCGGCATCCACCAGGTCGCGCACGATCTGTTCCACGTCGCGCCCGACATAGCCGACCTCGGTAAACTTGGTCGCTTCGACCTTGATGAATGGTGCACGGGCCAGCCGGGCCAGGCGACGGCTGATTTCCGTCTTGCCCACGCCTGTCGGGCCGATCATCAGGATGTTCTTCGGATAGACCTCGTCGCGCAGCGCGTCGGGCAGCTGCCGGCGCCGCCAGCGGTTTCGCATGGCCACGGCCACGGCGCGCTTGGCGTCGCTCTGTCCGATGATGAACCGGTCAAGTTCGGAAACGATTTCGCGGGGGGTCAGTGTGCTCATCTGTCTCACTCATAGGGGGGAAGGCGGTTTTTCAGGGGAAACGCCGGCAACCGACGCATGAGCCAGGCGCGTATCTGCACCCACCAGGTGCCCAGGGCGGTCACGAAGGCGCCAAGGATCAGCAGCGCGGAAACGATGTTGGCCTCGCTGCCGCGGTCATTGCCCAGGGCCACGAATATGAGCCCGCCGAAATAGACGATACCGGCCGTCATGAACGACCGCCGGTCGATGATCAGCGACAGCACGGTGACAACGCACAAGAGCGCGCCGGTCATGGCATAACCGGCGGTATCGCCGCGATTGTAAAGCGTCATTGCCATGGTGTTGACCAGCGCCGGCGCCGCCAGGATATGCAGCCAGAACCCGGTTGCCGACCAGCGGCTGACGCGGTGCGGGTCGCGCGTGTCGAAGAAGATCCCCAGCGCAAAGGCACCAAGCCCGAACAGCAGAGAGCCGATCGCCAGCGAAGACCCGCTGGCCAGATCGAACAGGCCGTTGGGAAAATCGCGCACCAGTCTCAGCCGGTCCGGTGTGACGAAGGCATAGA
>JALSRF010000124.1 GCA_026984895.1 Paracoccaceae bacterium | reverse complement strand
GGCTCTTCGGGCGGCTCGGCGGCGGCGGTTGCGGCCGACCTGTGCCTGGGGGCGACGGGCACCGATACCGGCGGCTCGATCCGCCAGCCGGCCGCGTTCACCGGCATCACCGGGCTGAAGCCCACCTACGGGCGCTGCTCGCGCTGGGGGATCATCGCCTTTGCTTCGTCGCTCGACCAGGCCGGACCGATGACCAGGTCGGTGCGCGACGCGGCGATCATGCTGGGCGCGATGGCCGGTCACGACCCGAAGGACAGCACCAGCGCCGACCTGCCCGTGCCCGATTTCGAAGCGGCGCTGAGCGGCGACATCCGCGGCCGCAAGATCGGCATCCCGCGCGAATACCGGATGGACGGCATGCCCGACGAGATCGAAAGGCTCTGGGCGCGCGGGCAGGACATGCTGCGCGACGCCGGCGCCCGGATCGTGGACATCTCGCTGCCGCACACGAAATACGCGCTGCCGGCCTACTATGTGATCGCGCCGGCCGAGGCGTCCTCGAACCTCGCGCGTTACGACGGGGTGCGCTATGGCCACCGGGCCAGCCTGGCCGAGGGCGAGGGCATCACCGAGATGTACGAAAAGACCCGGGCCGAAGGGTTCGGCGATGAGGTGCAGCGCCGGGTGATGATCGGCACCTATGTGCTGTCGGCGGGCTTTTACGACGCCTATTACAACCGCGCCCGCAAGGTGCGCGCGCTGATCAAGAAGGACTTCGAGGACGCGTTTGCGCAAGGGATCGACGCGATCCTGACCCCGGCCACGCCTTCGGCGGCCTTCGGGCTGGGCGAAATGGCCGATGCGGACCCCGTGAAGATGTATCTGAACGACGTGTTCACGGTGACGGTGAACCTGGCCGGGCTGCCCGGCGTCTCGGTTCCGGCCGGGCTCGATGCGCAGGGGTTGCCGCTGGGGCTGCAACTGATCGGGCGGCCCTGGGAGGAAGGCGATCTGCTGAATGCCGCCCATGTGATCGAGCGCGCGGCGGGCTTTGTTTCCAAGCCGGAAAAATGGTGGTAGAAGCGCCCGTGGTCCCGCAAGCGGGCGAAGGGGGCAACTGATGCGATATCTGGCATTTGGCGTCGTGGCAATCGCGATTTCGGCCTGCGCGCCGGCCGTTGACGACGTTCAGCGCGGGGTCGGGTTCGAACCCTATGGCAGCACGCTTGAAACGCTGCAGCCGCCGCGCCGGGTTCCGCTGGTGAACGGTCAGCCGATCTCCGAAGAACCCGTTCAGCAGGGCGCTCCCCTGCCGCTCGGGGGGCGCGCGACGCCGGCGGGCGCGGGCGGAGATGCAAGCGCGGGCGCGGGTGCGGGCGCCGGCGGGCAATCGGCCCCTGGTCAGGGCGCATCGGGTGCCTCCGGGGATAACGCCTCTGCCGGACCGGCCCCGGGCGCAGCGGTGATCGGCCTCGACAACCCGGGCATTTCCGACGAACAGGATTTTTCCGCCGTCACTTCGCGCGAGACCATCGAAAGCGACAAGGCCCGGCTCGAAGCGCAGCGGCGCGCCTACAAGGTGATCCGACCGACGGCTCTGCCCGAGCGCCAGAAAAAGGATTTCGCCTCGATCGTGGAATACGCCCTGGCCACAAGCAACCGGGTCGGCGAACGCGTCTATCGCCGTTCGGGCCTGTTCGCAAAGGGCCGGTTCGAGCGCAATTGCGCCAGGTATCCGTCGCCGGACCGGGCGCAAGAGGCGTTCCTGAAGGCCGGGGGCCCGAAGATCGACCGTTTCGGCCTGGATCCCGATGGCGACGGCTTTGCCTGTTTCTGGGACCCGGCGCCCTTCCGCCAGGCGGTTCGGCGCTAGAGCACGCCGCAGAGAGCGCCTGAACGAAGGCGCCCGGCTCAGGCGGTGACTGATGGCTGGTGACCGTGGCGGGAGCGGGCGCGGATATCGCGCCGGGAAGGAGGCTGGCGCCCCGGATCGCGAACGGGACTGCCGGGCATTTCGCACGATGGCGCTGCTGACAGTGCGAACCGCCGGGGCACAAGGGGCCCGAAGGTGCGTGCGGTCGGCGCCTGACCGGCGCGCCGCCCTGTCTGCGACAGCGATGAGCGTTGACCGATGCCCGGAAGCGCCCTAGGTTGCGCCGACGCGGGTGGCCGGATGGCCGCGGGCGACAGCGCTCGAGGAAAGTCCGGACTCCATGAAGCAACGGTGCCGGGTAACGCCCGGCCGGGGAAACCCGAGGGAAAGCGCCACAGAAAACAGACTACCGCCTTTCCGGGCGGAAAAGGTGAAAAGGTGCGGCAAGAGCGCACCGCGCCGCTGGCAACAGCGGTGGCAGGGCAAGCCCCACCGGGAGCAATGCCGAATAGGGACCGCGCGGGGCGCGCACGCCCCGGGGACGCTTCAGCCCCAGCAGGTCCGGGTTGGCAGCCAGAGCGCACCGGCAACGGTGCGCCCAGACGAATGGTCATCCAGGGGTGGCAACGCCCCGGACAGGATCCGGCTTACAGGCCACCCGCGCATTTTTCGGCAGCAACAGGGGGCTGTCTGCCCCCTCTGCGCCTGCGGCGCATTCACCCCCGAGGATTTTTTCCGACAGAAGAAGGCATGCCGCTTTCTTCTGTCCCGAAATATCCCCGCCGGAGGCATCTGCCGGCGCCGCCGGCGCCCTGGTTTGCGATGAAGTGCAGCCGGTCGAATCGCGCCCGGAGCGCAGCGGTTTCCGGGGCCAGTGCGGCCGGGTCGCTGCCCCGCAGCGCACGCGCCAGAAGATCGGCGATTTCCGGGGTGTCTTCCGGGGTGACGCCAAAGCGCACCAGTTCCGGCGTGCCGATGCGCAAGCCGTTCAGATCGCCGGGGACATCGGGCAGGGGCAGGCCGATGCCGCAGGTCAGAAACCCCGCCATGCGCAGCTTTCGTGCAGCCGTCTGTCCGCCGCCGAAGGGCGCCGCCTTCAGCGCGAACTGGTGGGACCGGGTAAAGCCGCGCTCGGCGGCGAAAACCTCGATCCCGCGCGCGTCCAGCGCCTGGGCAAGCGCGCGGGCCACTGCGATCATCTGGTCCGCATGGGCGCGTCCGTACTCGCGCCAGTCCAGCATGGTCATTGCCAGCGCCGCCGATTTCGCCGCGTCGAAATTTGCCGTCATTCCCGGAAAGGCGATGGCGTCCAGCCGCTCGGCGATCTCGGCATCATTGGTCACGATCAGCCCGCCCGGCGGCCCGCCGAGGCTCTTGTAGGTGCTCATGGTCATCAGATGTGCGCCCTCGCGCAGCGGGTTCGACCAGGCCGCCCCGGCGATGATCCCGCATTGATGCGCCGCGTCGAACAGCACCCGCGCCCCGACCTCATCGGCGATCTCGCGCACCGCGCGCACCGGGTGTTCGAACAGGTTCAGACTGGCCCCGATCGTGATCAGCTTCGGCCGTGTTCGTCGCGCCAGGTCGCGCAGCCCGGCCACATCCACCGTGTAGCCGTCCGCATCCACCGGCGCTTCGAGCGTTTTCAGCCCGTAAAGCCCGGCGCAGCCCGCCTGATGGTGGGTCACATGTCCGCCGACCGAGGCCGGGGGCGCGATGATCGTATCACCGGGCTTGCAGGTGGCCATGAAGCCGTAAAGGTTGGCCATCGCCCCCGAGGGCACGCGGATCTCGGCAAAGCCCGCGTCAAAGACCTCGGCGCAGAGCGTGGCGCAGATCACCTCGATTTCCTCGATTGCTTCCAGCCCCATCTCGTATTTGTCGCCCGGATAGCCCAGCGACGGGCGCGTGCCCAGCCCCGAGGCCAGCAGCGCCTCGGCGCGCGGGTTCATCACGTTGGTGGCGGGGTTCAGGTTGAAGCAGTCGCGTTCATGGATCTGGCGATTGCGCTTGGCGAGGCTTTCCAGCCGGTCGGCCAGCGCATCCACTGGCGCGGCCGCCGTTTCCCGGGCGATCCGCTGGACGAGGTCCTCGCTGGCACTGGGGACCCAGCTCCTTTTGCGCAGTTGCATCGGCTCTTTCCTTTCGCCCTCCCTTTCGCCCTCCGCTGGTGGCATTCGGGCCAGTTTGCGGTTGACTCGGGCCGCCATCCCGCTACAAGGCGGGCTTCATGGATTTCACGGGATGCGCGCGCAGCCCGTTCGAAGGAGTTTAGATCATGGCGAAACCGACGACCAT
>JALSRF010000123.1 GCA_026984895.1 Paracoccaceae bacterium | reverse complement strand
GGGCCGTCGGGCGGGGCGGGCCGTCGGGCGGGGCGGGCCGTCGGGCGGCTGTGCGCCCGGGCGGTGCACAGCCGAAACGGGGCTTCAGGGGCGCAGCCGAAGCGGTGGACGGGCAAAGCGGTGGACGCGGGTCCACAGCGGATGGGGCGCCGGTGCGAAAAGACCCCTGCGGGGCGCCGGCTCAGACCTGGCCGCCGGCGATCTCGATGCACTGCCCGTTCACGCTGCCCGAGGCCTCGTCGCACAGCCAGATCGCGGCCCGGGCCACCTCTTCGGGGGCGATCAGGCGCTTGTGCCGGTTGGCCGAAACCATCAGTTTCAGCGCCTCGTCTTCGCTGATCCCGGCACGTTTGCTGATCGCGCCGACATTGTGTTCGACGATCGGTGTATCGACGTAGCCGGGGCACAGCGCGTTGAAGGTAACGGGGCCGCCCATGTAGTCTTCGGATAACGCCCGGATCAGCCCGATCATGCCGTGTTTGGAGGCGGTATAGGCCGATGCTCCCCTGAGACCGCGAAGCCCCGCGATCGACGCGACGGCGATAACGCGCCCCCAGTCGAGCTTGTGCATCGACTTCATGCATTCGCGGATGGTCAGAAAGGCGCCGTCAAGATTGACCGACATGATCATGCGCCAGAAGGCCAGATCGCTGCGGTGCAGCGCGCGCCCTTCCGCGATGCCCGCATTGGCCACGCAGATGGCGACGGGGCCGCGTTCCTCCACCGCCAGGGACACGCCGGCCATGACACTGTCCTCGTCGCTGACATCCATCGTCAGCCCATGCAGCCCCGGCGTTGCCGCCGCCGCGCCCGCCAGCACCTCGGCGCGCCGCCCGGTGATGGTGACCCGTGCGCCGCGCGCCGCAAGGGCGCGCGCTATGGCCAGTCCGATTCCGGTGCCGCCACCGGTCACCAGCGCGTGTCTGTCCTTGAGCATGGCTGTCCCTCCCTCCCTTTGCGCGGGCAACTGTAGCGGCACACAGACGCGGCACAAGGAAAACCGTTTGCCGGCGGCCGGTTCATCGCCGCGCGCCGTGAGATGACGCCCCAGGGTGCCGACGCGAGGTGACAGGGTTGTGAGGCGGGCCGCCTTTACAAAACCGCCCGAGCCGGCACAATGCGCAGGGCGCAGGGCGCAGGGCGCAGGGCGCAGGGCGCAGGCATGCGGCAGGCGTTGGGGGCTCTGGGCGCTGGGCGCTGGGCGCGATCGCCCCGCACCGGGGCATGCGAGGACAGGAGAGGCATTTGTCATGAAGACGATCACCAGGCTGTTCGACTGGCCGCCGGTATGGTTGCTGATCGCGATGTATACCGTCTGGGCGCTGGATCACCTGTTTGCGCGCCTGTCGCTGCATTTCCCGGGGCAGGGGCCGATCGGGCTGGGCCTGATCGGTGCGGGGATCGTGATGACGCTGCTTGCCGCGCTGGAAATGCGCCGTGCCAGGACCACGCTGGTGCCGCGCCGCGATCCGAACGCCCTGGTAACGACCGGCATTTTCCGTTTCACGCGCAACCCGATCTATCTGAGCGACTGGATCATTCTCCTGGGCTGGATCGTGTTCTGGGGCAGCATCCTCGGCCTGCCGCTGCTGTGGCTGTTTCCCAAGGTGATCGTGAAACGGTTCATCACCGGCGAAGAGGCGAAGATGCGCGCGCATTTCGGCGACCGGTTCGAGGACTGGGCCAGACGGACGCGCCGCTGGATCTGAACCGTCCCGGGGGCGCGCGCCGCGCCGACGACCACACCGACGACCACACCGAAGACCGCGCAGACGGGTGCGCTGACGGGCGGGGCGCTGACGGGCGGGGCGCTGCGCGGGAGTGCCGCGATGGCCTTGACGATCGGTCCGCGCCGCGCGCGGCGTGCCGGTTGCGCCGCTGCCTGGCCCGGTTCGCACATGTTCGCCCGCGGTGCTGCGCGCATCGGACCCTGAGGCCGCGCTGCGCGGCTTGCAGGGGCTGGCGTGCGCTCTGCCCCGCGCGCGGGCGGGGGCGTGGGCGGGGGCAACGGGGCGGAACGGGGCGACGTCAGGACGGGTTCATCACGGCGTCCAGGCGCGGGGCGATTTCGTCCGGGGTGCCGGGGTAGACCGGCAGCGCGCGTGCCAGCCAGCCCTTGCCGTTCGGCCCGCCGGCCATGCCTTCGGACACGTCCACCAGCCCGGGGAACCCCTGGGCGGCCAGTGTCTGCACCACATAGCCCGAACGGTTGCCGGTGCGGCAGATCATCGCGATCGGCTTGTCTTCGTAGGTCTTGCGCAGCGTCACCAGCGACCGCACGAAATCCGGGGCGCGCATGTCAAGCGCGATCGCCCCCTCGCCAATGCCGGTTTCGGCCCATTCCTGGGGCGTGCGGATATCGACCAGGATGATTTCGCCCTTCCTGGCGGCGTTGAAGGCGGTGAGCGGATCCATGATGTCATATCCTTTTGCAACTGGCTGCTGGGCGAAGGCCGGGCCGGGCGCGGCGGCGCTTGCAAGAACGGCGGCTGCGGCGGCGTTGGCAATGAATTGCCGTCTTTTCGGGCTGCGCGCGCGGGTGGTGACTTGTGGTCGCATCTGGTCTACTCCACTGTGGAACTGCGTTGTCGTCGGCTGCGCGGATACTTAGGTTGTGCCGGCCCCGATTGAAGGGGCGGTGGACAGACAAAAGGTCACAGGCGCGCCGTCCGCATGCGGATGCGCCGCCGGAAGGAGGAGCAGGTCGTGAAGATCGGGGCACCGAAAGAGATGATCGAGGGCGAGGCCCGCGTGGCGATGACGCCCGAAAGCGCCGTCGCGCTGCAGAAGCTGGGCCATGAATGCCTGATCGAGGCGGGCGCGGGCAAGGCCGCGGGGTTTGCGGATGCCGCCTACCGGGAGGCCGGGGTCGAGGTGGTGAAATCCGCCGCCGCGCTGTGGAAGGCCGCCGAGGTGGTGGTCAAGGTGCGCCCGCCCGAGCCGGTCGAACTGAAGCGCCTGCGCAAGGATCAGCTGCTGATCAGCTTCTTCAACCCGTCCGAGAACGAAGCCGCGCTCAGGGCCGCGGCTGAAAAGGGCGCCAGCGTCATCGCCATGGAGATGGTGCCGCGCATCAGCCGGGCGCAGAAGATGGACGCACTGTCCTCGATGGCCAATATCGCCGGCTATCGCGCGGTGATCGAGGCGGCGGAGAACTTTCCGCGTTTCTTCACCGGCCAGGTGACGGCGGCCGGCAAGGTGCCGCCGGCCAAGATCCTGGTGGTGGGCGCGGGCGTGGCGGGACTTGCGGCGATCGGCACCGCCACCAGCCTGGGCGCGATCGTCTATGCCTTCGACGTGCGCCCCGAGGTGGCCGAGCAGATCGAAAGCATGGGGGCCGAGTTCGTCTTTCTCGAATTCGAGGACGATCAGGACGGGGCCGAAACCGGCGGCTATGCCAGGCCCTCGAGCCCCGAGTTCCTGGCCAAGCAACTGGAAAAGTTCCGCGAAATGGCGCCCGAGATGGACGTGGTGATCACCACCGCGCTGATCCCGGGCCGACCGGCGCCCAGGCTCTGGACCCGCGACATGGTCGAGATGATGAAGCCCGGCTCGGTCATCGTCGACCTGGCGGCCGAGCGCGGCGGCAACTGCGATCTGACCAGGGCCGACGAAAAGATCGTCACCAGAAACGGCGTCACCGTCATCGGCTACACCGATTTCCCGTCGCGCATGGCGGCGCAGAGCTCGACGCTTTATGCCAACAACATCCGGCACATGATTTCCGACCTGACCCCGCAAAAGGACGGGGCGATCGTGCACGACATGGAGGACGACGTGATCCGCTCGGCCACCGTGACCCATGGCGGCGAGATCACCTTTCCGCCGCCGCCGCTCAAGGTGCAGGCGATCGCCTCGAAGAAACCGGCGCCGGCGCCCGAAAGGAGCCCCGAGGACATCGCCGCCGAGCAAGCCGCGGCCCGCAAAAGGGCCGGGCGTCAGCAGGTGGGCCTGCTGGTGCTGGGCGGGCTGTTCATGTGGCTGGTCGGGCAATATGCGCCGGCGGCCTTCATGGGCCATTTCATCGTTTTCGTTCTGGCGGTCTTTGTCGGCTTCCAGGTGATCTGGGGGGTGGCGCATGCGTTGCACACGCCGCTGATGGCGGTGACCAACGCG
>JALSRF010000122.1 GCA_026984895.1 Paracoccaceae bacterium | reverse complement strand
CATGAAATCTCCCTGCTGGCCGTCACAATCCTTCCTCCCGGCTGACGTATCTGAAGAAGAACACCGAAAACAGCACCAGGCTGGCAAAGACGACCACCGCCACCGCCGCCCCGGCCCCGATGTTGGAGACCGCAAAAGCCTGCTCATAGACATTGACGGTCAGCGTCCGGGTGCCGGCGTTGCCCCCGGTCAGCAGAAAGATGTCGTCGAACTTGTTGAACGTCCAGATGAAGCGCAACAGGAACAGGACGCTCAGAATGCCAAGCAGCATCGGCATCGACAGATACCAGAACTGCTGGAACGGGCTGGCGCCGTCCATCTCGGCGGCCTCGTACATGCCCTCGTCGATGGACTGCATCCTGGCCAGGATGAAGAGGAACGAAAGCGGGAAGTAACGCCAGATCTCGAACAGCGTCACCATGCCAAGGGCCAGCGGCTTCTGTCCGAAGAAATTGATCGGCCCGTCGCTCACCCC
Organism: Paracoccaceae bacterium; assembly: GCA_026984895.1. Lineage (GTDB taxonomy): Bacteria > Pseudomonadota > Alphaproteobacteria > Rhodobacterales > Rhodobacteraceae > JAJRUE01. Next base: position 3,651 of record JALSRF010000122.1, on the reverse strand, counting down.
CATCTGCACCAGCAGCGCATTGGCCGAGCCCGAAAACGGATCGAACAGCGTGATCCAGGTAAAGGCAACGGCAATGACCGGCGAAACATAGGGAAACAGGTAAAGCCCGCGCAAGATCCCCTGCCCCCTGAACGACTTGTTCAGCAGGAGCGCCGAAAACAGCCCCACGACCAGCGCCCCCAGCGTTCCCACGACGGTATAGAACAGCGTCACGCCCATCACCCGAAAGAACTGCGCCCCGTCGAAAATCCGTGCGAAATTGGCCAGCGTGAACCTGAAGCTGGTCAGCACGTTTTCCGCTTTCCCGCTCACCTTCGGAACGCTGTCGCGCGGGTTCTCGCCGCGATCGAAGAACGCCGGCTCCAGACGCACCGCCATGCGCACACGGTCGCGAAATCCCCCCGCGATATCGCCGAAATCGCACGTCAGATCGCGCCCGTCCACCCGGCAGCGCGGATCCGGCTCCAGGATGCGCATTCCGACCGGCAGCCGGTCCTTCAGAACCACCCCCGCGATCGCCTTGTCCCGGCTCGAGTTGCGCAGCCGGTATTCCAGCTGCGCCGCGTCGCCCGGGGCCTTCGGCCGGCCGCGCAGCGCTTCCTTCACCACCGGCACGGGCGCGCGCAGATCGGCCAGTCCGACCGGCTTGAAACTGATCCAGAACACCGCCAGAAGCGGCAGGATCACCACCAGCGAAACGCTCAGCACCGTCGGCAGCAGCAGCCCCCATGCCAGGCGGGCCTCGTTCTTCGACAGCGGGCCGGGGCCCTGCGGAGGCGTTCTTGCGTTCATCGTCAGGCCCCAGTTTTCGGGCTCGCCCCATCCCGCGGGCGGGCGGGGTCATGGCCGATGGCGAAGCCGCCGCCACCGGCCGTTCGCGGCCCGTCAGTGGATCTTCGCCAGTTCCGCATTCATCGCCTCGACCGTTGCGGCCGCGTCGCGCACGCCATCGATGTATTCGCGCACATAGCGGTTGATGACCTGGCTGTTGATGATCTTCGAAGCCAGGGCAAGCTGCCCTTCCTTGACCCCCCAGCGCTGCGCGACATCCAGCCCGGCAACGATCTTGTTGATCATCTCGGGCGCGTAAAGTTCGCTCAGCGGCGCCTTGCGGTCAACGCCCACGGGCAGTTTCGCCCATGCCTTGACGAAGGCCTCGGGGTCGTCGGCCGTGCCGCGGCGCACCGGGAACTTGCCCTCGGGCGCGATCGAAAGCGTCTGCGTGTAGCCGTCGCTCATGGAGTATTTCACGAAGGCCTCGGCATTTTCCGTATCGGCATCCGTCGTGATCCCGAAATAGCGGATGTCCGCCCAGGCCGCGCCTTTCGGGTTCGACGGGCCCGAGAGGTTGGTGACGATCCCCGTCGCCGCCGCCAGTTCGCGCGAGGTCGGGTCGTCGTTGATGGTGGGCGGCGCGCTGTCGCGCAGGCCGGCCAGTTCGTCCAGGATAAACGGCGACCAGATGATCATTGCCGCCTTGCCGGCGAAATACAGCTCGCGCGACTGCTTCCAGTAGAGGTCGCCCGGCGGGGATGCCTTGGCAATAGCCTTGTAGAATTCGAGCACTTGCGTGGTCTTCTTCATGTCCAGTGGCTTGAAGCCGTTCTCATCCACCGGGCTGACCCCATTGGCCAGGAACACCTGCTCCAGAACCTGGCTCATGAAGTTCTCGTCCACCTTGGTGGCGGCGACAAAGCCGTAAAGTTCCGGCGGATTGTGAAGCTTCTTCACCGCCGCAAGCACGTTTGCATAGCTGTCGGGCGCGGCCAGGCCGGCGGCATCGAACAGATCCTTGCGATAGACCAGCATCTGCGTCCATCCGTCCACCGGCACGCTGGCATAGCCGCCATCGACCGCCGCCATCGACAGCGCGCCGGGGGCAAAGGTGTCGGGGCCAAGCTGGTTGATCACATCGGTCGCCGCATCGCTGTCCAGAATGCCCGCCTCGACCCAGGGCAGCGCATATTGCAGCGGGTGATAGATCACGTCGGGCAGATCGCCGGCCGCATAGGCCGCGGTGGTGCGCGTGCCCAGGTCCTTTTCGGTGACCGGGATGACCTCGACCGTGGTACCGGTCCTGGCCTCGAACTCGGCGGCCATCTGCTGTTGCTTGGCCAGCCGGTCGGGCTGTTCCTCGGTGGTCCAGAACCGGATCGTGTCCGCCATGACGGCGCCGGCCCCCAGCATGAGTGCCGTCGAAGCGGCCAGCATCAGCCGTATGCTCGCTCTGCGTGGATGGATGGTCATTCGTCTTTCTCCTCTGTTGTCAGGTTCTTGTGTATCGTTTCGGCGAGCCTGGCCGGCGCCATCGACGGCGGTCCGTCGGACTGGCGCACCACCAGCCGCGCGTCGGACAGTTCGCGCAACTCTTCCGGCCGGCCCGAGCGAATGCTTTCGATGAGAATTTCCGCCAGCCGCTTTCCGGCCGCGCAGGTATCGACGCCAAAGGTCGTCAGCGCCGGCGAAACCAGCGCCCCTTCGGGGATGCCGTCGTATCCGATGATGGAAATGTCGCGCCCCACCGAAAGGCCAAGCCCGGCCGCGGCGCCAATGCCCCCGATCGCCGCCGCGTCCAGCGCATAGACAATTGCCGTGGGCGGCAGGCCCGAACGCAAAAGGGCGCGCGTGGCCTGCGCCCCGGCCTCCCGGGTCATCGCCCCCTCCAAGACCAGTTCCGCCTGCACCGGCAGCCCGGCTTTGGCCATGCCGGCCAGAAACCCCTCGTGGCGCAGCCGCGAACAGGCGTATTGAGACCCGCCGTTCACGAAGGCGATCCGCCGGTGACCGAACCCGGCAAGGCGCAGGACCGCATCGCGGATCGCCGCCTCGCCGCGGATGTCGTACCAGGCACAGCCCCGGTCGTCGGCCACCCGCCCGTAAAGCACAAACGGCACCGCGTGCCGGCGGCACAGATCGACCCGGGGATCGCGCACCCGCGTCCGGGGCAGGATGAACCCGTCGGCCTTGCGCTCGTCGATCAGGCGCAGGATCGTGTCGAGCACGTCGCTCTCGCTGGCGGCGGTGGCCACCGTGAGCGTCCAGTGCTCGGCACTGGCGGCGCGGCTCACGCCGTCCAGGAAATCGGTCAGGAAGGGTTTTTGCGCATCGTCCGCGTCGATGGACAGCACCAGGCCGATACTGCGGGTGCGCCCGGTCCGAATCGCCTGCGCCGGCGCCAGCGGCCGATAGCCAAGCTGCGCGGCCTTGCGCGCCACCTTCAGCCGGGTGCGTTCCGAAATGTCCGGATAGTCGTTCAGCGCGCGGCTGACCGTGCCCTTGGCCAGCCCGAGGGCATCGGCCACATCCTGAATGGTCGTGCGCGGATGGCGATGGCGGCCCTTGCGCCCTCCCCGGCAGGTTGCGGTTGCGGTTGGCATGCGAATCTCCCTGACTTCAGGCTCAACGCCGAAACCGGTTTCGGCAAGGCTTTTTCGCACCCCCCGCGAAAGGCCGCCCGACGCCGCACGGCGCGTGCGGCAATCTTGCCGGTTTTTTGGGGCCGTGCGGGCGGGATGGACCTGCCGCGGGCCGCGGCCCCGTGGCCGGCGTCCGCGCGCCCGGGCGCACCGGGATGCGCCGGCGCAGCAGCGCGCACACGGGGCCCCCGAAATCAGGCAAACGCGGACCAGGGGCGCAGGGAATACCGCCCCC
>JALSRF010000121.1 GCA_026984895.1 Paracoccaceae bacterium | reverse complement strand
CGACGGCTCGACGGCTCGACGGCTCGACGGCTCGACGGCTCGACGGCTCGACGGCTCGACGGCTCGACGGCTCGGCGGTTCGGCGGGGCGCGGCCGCCTCGGAGCCGGGGGCGGTGAAGAGTGTCAGTGCTGGGCCAGGCTCATTGCGCGCTGGATCGCATACCAGGTGGCGAAGCCGATGCTCGGGGTCAGCCAGAACAGGTAGTTCGCCATATGTGCCAGCAGGCGCTTGTGCTGGGCATCGAGCCCGGGCAGGAAGCGTATGAGCACACGGCCGGGAAAGGTCAGGACCGTGATGAACAGGTTCCAGGGTGTCATGCTGTCCTCGCGTGTCGGGGGGCGGATCGCGGCGCCCGGATTTTCGGACTGTTTCGGACCTACGCGACCTGGCCGAGAGGCTCAACCGGAAATGGCGGCGGCGCGACCTGGCGCGAAGTGGCAGCGCCGTCCCGGCAACGCCCGCCCCGGCCTGCTGCCATCTGTCCCCTGCCAGCTGGCGCGCCGGGCCGCCGCAGCTTCCGCACCCCGGGGATCGCGCCGGGGGTCGCGCCGGGGGTCGCGCCGCTCATCGGTCAAGGCGCGGCGCTGTGCCCGGGGGCTGGCGCGCCTGGGCGACGCCCATCTTCATCCCCGCGCCGATCCGGCGGGCCAGCGCCACCCAGGGGACGGCGACATCGGCGGGCAGGACCCTGTTGGCGGTCTGCTCGAACTGGTCCAGCCAGAGCGCGAAATGTTCGGGCATCACCGATGGCGTTGCCATGTGCACCTGCTGCGGGCGCCCGTCGTAGTTGCGTTCGTGCAGGATGGCATTGCGCCAGAAACGGGCGATCCGTTCTTCGTGCGCGCGCCATTTTTCCGCTTGTGTGCCGATCCGTTCGTTGAAGATCGCTCCCAGCACGGGATGTTTGCGGATGTCGGCGTAAAACGCCGCCACCATCGCGTCGATCTGTGCGCGGGAAACGGCAAATCGGGGCGGCATGGCTGTCATCGGGCACCTTTGCGGAACTCCTGGCCTTTATCTATACGCCGGGCGCCGTGGCGGAAGTGCGGTCATTGTCGCAGCCTCTGGACCATCACTTCGCGCAGCCCTATAAGCGCGGCCATGAACACGCGGGCGACGATGACGATCATGCGGATTTTCGGTATCCGGCTCCCTGGCCTTCGAATTACCGGCCCGGCGCTCTGAGACCGAGCCGCCGGGACAGAGGCGTTGACCCGCCGCGCCGCAGCCTCCATTACAGCACGAAACACCCGCCAGAAGGACGCCCGAGATGTGCGCCGAACAGACCGACTACAAGGACACGCTGAACCTGCCGAAAACCGATTTTCCCATGCGCGCGGGCCTGCCGAAACGCGAACCGGGCTGGCTGGAACGCTGGGAAAGGATCGGCATCTACGACCGCCTGCGCGAAAAGGAGGGCCGCACGCCCTGGATCCTGCATGACGGCCCGCCGTATGCGAACGGGCATCTGCATATCGGCCATGCGCTCAACAAGATCCTCAAGGATTTCGTGGTGCGCTCGCATCAGATGCTGGGGTTCGATGCGCGCTACGTGCCGGGATGGGATTGCCACGGGTTGCCGATCGAATGGAAGATCGAGGAACAATACCGCGCCAGGGGCCGCGACAAGGACGAGGTGGACGTGGTGGATTTCCGCCAGGAGTGCCGGCGGTTCGCGGAAGGCTGGGTGGATATCCAGCGCGAGGAATTCAAGCGCCTGGGCGTCACCGGCAACTGGGCCGACCCCTACCTGACGATGGATTTCCATGCCGAGCGCGTGATCGCCGAGGAATTCATGAAATTCCTGATGAACGGCACGCTCTACCAGGGCTCCAAGCCGGTGATGTGGTCTCCGGTGGAAAAGACCGCCCTGGCCGAGGCCGAGATCGAATATCACGATCACAAGAGCCACACGGTCTGGGTGCGGTTCCCGGTTGTCGAAGGCCCGGAAGGGCTGGCCAGTGAGGGCAGCGGTGTGCCGGAAACACTGGGCAAAGGCGCGGTGTCCGTCGTCATCTGGACCACCACCCCCTGGACGCTTCCGCAGAACCGGGCGGTCTGCTTTGGTCCCGGCATTTCCTATGGCCTTTACGAGGTCACCGCCACGCCTGATGAGTGCTGGGCGCGTGTCGGCGAGCGTGTGCTGCTGGCCGATGCGCTGGCCGAAAGCACCTTTCAGCAGGCCCGGCTTGAGCCTTCGATGGTGCGCCGGCTGCGCGATGTTGCGCCCGAGGAACTGGCCGCGCTGAGCCTTGCCCATCCCCTGCGCGGGGCCGAGGGCGCCGGTGGCGAATGGGATTACGACGTGCCGATGCTGCCCGGCGATCACGTGACCGAAGACGCCGGCACCGGCTTTGTCCATACCGCGCCCAGCCATGGCGACGACGACTATCAGATCGGCGTGAAATACAACCTGCCGATGACATACAACGTGCTGGAGGACGGATCGTTCCGCCCCGATCTGCCGTTTTTCGGCGGTGAGGTGATCATCACCGCGAAGGGCAGGGAAGGCGGCGCCAACAAGGCGGTGATCGACAAGCTGGTCGAGGTCGGGGCGCTGCTGGCGCGTGGCCGCATCACCCACAGCTACCCGCACAGCTGGCGCTCGAAGGCGCCGGTGATCTATCGTAACACGCCGCAGTGGTTCGTGGCGATCGATCGTGAGGTCGGCGACGGGCAGGACCAGAACGGCAAGACCATCCGCACCCGCGCGCTGAGCGAGATCGACCATGTGAAATGGACCCCGCCAACGGGGCGCAACCGGCTGCACGCGATGATCGCGGCCCGGCCCGACTGGGTGCTCAGCCGCCAGCGCGCCTGGGGCGTGCCGCTGACGTGCTTCGTGAAGAAGGGCGCGCAGCCCGGCGACAAGGATTTCCTGCTGCGCGATCCGGCGGTCAATGCGCGCATCGCCGAAGCCTTCGAGGCCGAGGGCGCCGATGCCTGGTATGCCGAGGGCGCCAAGGAACGGTTCATCGCGGATGCCGCCAACCCCGACGAATACGAACAGATCTTCGATGTGCTGGATGTGTGGTTCGATTCGGGCTCGACCCACGCCTTCGTTCTGCGCGACCGCCCCGACGGCAGCCCCGACGGCATCGCCGACCTTTACCTTGAGGGCACCGATCAGCACCGCGGCTGGTTCCATTCCTCGCTGCTGCAAAGCTGCGGCACCACGGGGCATGCGCCCTATCGCGGGGTGATGACCTGCGGGTTTACGCTGGACGACAAGGGCATGAAGATGTCCAAGTCGCTTGGCAACATAATCGCCCCCGAAAGCGTGATCAGGCAATACGGCGCCGATATCCTGCGGCTCTGGGTGGCACAGGTGGACTATTCCGCCGACCAGCGCATCGGCGACGAGATCCTGAAAGGCGTGGCCGACAGCTATCGGCGGCTGCGCAACACCATGCGCTTCATGCTGGGGGCGCTGTCCTGGTTCAGCGAAGCCGACCGGGTTGCGCCCGCCGACATGCCGGAACTGGAACGCTGGGTCTTGCACCGGCTGGCCGAGCTGGACCACGCGGTGCGCGAGGGCTACCGGAACCTCGATTTCCAGAGCGTCTTCAAGGAGGTGTTCACCTTTGCCACGCTCGATCTTTCGGCCTTCTACTTCGACATCCGCAAGGATGCGCTCTACTGCGACGCCGACGACAGCCGCGCGCGTCGCGCCGCGCTTTGCGTGCTTGACCTGCTGCACCGGCGCCTGACCACCTGGCTGGCGCCGATCCTGGCCTTCACGATGGAGGAGGTCTGGCTGGAGCGCTTCCCCGGCGAGGACAGTTCCGTTCACCTGCAGGATTTCCCCGACACCCCCGCCGACTGGCTGGACGAGCCGCTGGCGGCGAAATGGGAGGCCGTGCGCCGGGTGCGCCGGGTGGTGACAGCGGCGCTGGAAGTGCAGCGGCGCGAAAAGGTGATCGGTTCGTCGCTTGAGGCGGCGCCGGTTGTGCATGTGCGCGATGCCGACAGCCTTGCGGCGCTGCAATCGGTGGATTTCGCCGATGTCTGCATCACCTCGGCCGTTGTCCTGAGCGATGCGCCGATCCCGCCCGAAGCCTTCCGCCTGCCCGAGGTCGAAGGCGTCGGCGTGGTGTTCCAGAAGGCCGGCCGCGAGAAATGCCAGCGCTGCTGG
>JALSRF010000120.1 GCA_026984895.1 Paracoccaceae bacterium | reverse complement strand
ATGACGATCGAAATTCTCATGCCCGCCCTTTCTCCGACGATGGAAGAAGGCACGCTGGCAAAATGGCTGGTGAAAGAGGGCGATGCGGTGGCCTCGGGCGATGTCATCGCCGAGATCGAGACCGACAAGGCGACGATGGAATTCGAGGCGGTTGACGACGGCATCGTCGGCAGGCTGCTGGTGCCCGAGGGCCGCGAGGGCGTCAAGGTCAACACCCCGATCGCGGTGCTGCTGGAAGAGGGCGAAAGCACCGATGACGCGGCCGGCGCCTCTGCGCCCGCTGCCGCGCCCACGGCCGCGCCCTCATCGGCCGCTAACGGCGCCGGCGCGGCACCCACGCCGAACGCACCGGAGCCGGCCGCCCCCGCGGCCCCCGTAGCCTCGGCCGCCCCCGCGGCCCCGCCGGAAACGGAAATCCCGCCAGGAACCGAGATGCGCGCGACCACCGTGCGCGAGGCGCTGCGCGACGCCATGGCCGAGGAAATGCGCGCCGACGATACGGTCTTCCTGATGGGCGAAGAGGTTGCCCAGTATCAGGGCGCCTACAAGGTCAGCCAGGGTTTGCTGGAGGAATTCGGCGCGCGTCGCGTCATCGACACCCCGATCACCGAACACGGCTTTACCGGCATCGGGGTCGGCGCGTCCTTCGCGGGCCTCAAGCCGATCGTCGAGTTCATGACCTTCAACTTCGCCATGCAGGCGATCGACCAGATCGTCAATTCGGCCGCCAAGACGCGCTACATGTCCGGCGGTCAGATGGGCGCGCATATCGTGTTTCGCGGCCCCAACGGCGCGGCGGCCCGCGTCGCCGCCCAGCACAGCCAGGACTACGCCGCATGGTATGCGCAGATCCCCGGCCTCAAGGTGGCGATGCCCTATTCGGCGGCCGACGCCAAGGGGCTGCTGAAAACCGCGATCCGCGACCCGAACCCGGTGATCTTCCTGGAAAACGAAATCCTCTATGGCCGGTCCTTCGAGGTCCCGGTGCTGGACGATTTCACCGTGCCCTTCGGCAAGGCGCGCATCTGGCGCGAGGGCAGCGACGTCACCATCGTCTCTTTCGGCATCGGCATGAGTTACGCGCTGGAGGCTGCCGAGGAACTGGCCAAGGAAGGCATCAGCGCCGAGGTGATCGACCTGCGCACGCTCCGGCCCATCGACTACGACACGCTGATCGCCAGCGTGCGGAAAACCAACCGCTGCGTCACCGTGGAAGAGGGCTGGCCGGTCGGCTCGATCGGCAACCACCTCTCGGCCGTGATCATGGAGCGCGCCTTCGACTGGCTGGATGCGCCGGTGATCAACTGCACCGGCAAGGACGTGCCGATGCCCTATGCCGCCAACCTTGAAAAACTGGCGCTGGTGACAACCAAAGAGGTCATCGATGCGGTCAGGACCGTCACCTACCGTTGAGGGAGAAAAGCGATGCCGACAGAAATCCTGATGCCAGCGCTTTCTCCGACGATGGAAGAAGGCACGCTGGCGAAATGGCTGGTGAAGGAAGGCGACGCGGTCGCGTCCGGGGACCTGCTGGCCGAGATCGAGACCGACAAGGCGACAATGGAGTTCGAGGCGGTCGAGGACGGCATCATCGGCAGGCTACTGGTGCCCGAAGGCAGCGCGGGCGTCAAGGTGAATACCCCGATCGCGCTGCTGCTGGAAGAGGGCGAAAGCGCCAATGACATCGCCAATACGCCCGCTGCGCCACAAGCCCCGGCGCCAGGTTCGCAGACCGGTTCTCAGCCCGCCGCCGCCCCTGCCGCTGCCCCGGCTGCCGCGTCCCCTGCCCCTACGGCCCCTGCCCCTGCGGCCCCGCAAGCCACGGACGGGAAACGCATTTTCGCATCTCCCCTGGCGCGACGCATCGCCGCCGACAAGGGCCTGGACCTCGCCCGGG
>JALSRF010000119.1 GCA_026984895.1 Paracoccaceae bacterium | reverse complement strand
ATGTGCTTGCCGCCACCGCCGCGCCTGCGCCTGCGCCCTCAGCCGCCGCGCCGGCGCCCGTGGGCGCCGCGCCGCAGGCCGCACCGACCGGCCCGGCGCCCATGGCCAGCGGCCCGGACGCGCAAACAGTCCTGACGATGTATGCCGATCGCGCGTTCGAGGAAATCACCCTTGACGGCATGCGCAAGACCATCGCCGCGCGCCTCACCGAGGCCAAGCAGACCATCCCGCATTTCTACCTGCGCCGCGACATCCGCCTTGACGCGCTGCTGGACCTGCGCGCCAGGCTCAACGCGCAACTGGCCGAACGCGGCGTGAAGCTCTCGGTCAACGATTTCATCATCAAGGCCTGCGCCAACGCGCTGCAACAGGTGCCGGCGGCCAACGCCGTCTGGGCCGGCGACCGCATCCTGCAACTGAAACCCTCGGACGTGGCGGTGGCCGTCGCCATCGAGGGCGGTCTGTTCACGCCGGTTCTGCGCGACGCCGAAAGCAAGTCCCTTTCGGCATTGTCGTCGGAAATGAAGGACCTCGCCGCGCGCGCCCGCGACCGTCGCCTCGCCCCGCACGAATACCAGGGCGGCAGCTTCGCCATCTCAAACCTCGGCATGTTCGGCATCGACAATTTCGATGCGGTGATCAACCCGCCGCACGGCTCGATCCTAGCCGTGGGCGCCGGGGTCAGGAAACCGGTGGTGGATGACGAGGGCAATCTCGCCGTGGCCACGGTGATGAGCGTCACCCTTTCGGTGGATCACCGGGTGATCGATGGCGCGCTGGGGGCCGAGTTTCTGGCCGCGATCAAGGCCAACCTGGAAAACCCGCTGCCGATGCTGGCCTGACACCGCCACGCGCACCCCCGCCGGGGCAGCGCCTTTCGAACGGCCCGGCCAGGCGTTTTCACGAACGCCAGGCGCCGGATCAAACGCCGGATCAAACGCCGGATCAAACCTGGTCGGCCAGCAACTGGTCCATCTCCATCGACGGATGCTCGCAGCCGGCTTCGCCGACAATGCGCGCCGGCACGCCGGCAACCGTCTTGCACGGCGGAATGTCCCCAAGCACCACCGAGCCGGCCGCGATCCGGCTGCAATGGCCGACCCGGATATTGCCCAGGACCTTGGCGCCGGCGCCAATCAGCACCCCGTCGCCGATCTTCGGATGGCGGTCATCGTGCTCCTTTCCGGTGCCGCCAAGGGTCACGCAATGGAGCATCGACACGTTGTCGCCGACAACCGCTGTTTCGCCAATGACGATGGAATGCGCATGGTCGATCATGATCCCCTTGCCCAGGCGCGCTGCGGGATGAATATCCACACCGAACCGCTCCGACGCACGCATCTGGAAGAAATAGGCCAGATCCTTGCGCCCCTGCCGCCACAGATGATGCGCTACCCGATAGGCCTGAACAGCCTGAAACCCCTTGAAATACAACAACGGCTGCAGATACCGTTCGCAGGCCGGATCGCGTTCGAAAACCGCCGCCACATCCGCGCGCGCCGCCTCGCCCAGCGCCGGATCGTCGCGATAGGCGGCATCGGCAATTTCCCGCACCAATTGCTCCGACATCTCACCCGAAGCCAGCTTTTGCGCGATCCGGAATGCCAGAGCGCATTCGAAACTGTCATGGTGCAGCAGACTCGCGTGCACCATGCCGCCCATCAGCGGCTCGGCTTCGACCGTCGCCAAAGCCTCCTGCCGAATACGGTCCCAGACCGGATCAAGCTCGGCCGGTTTGCCGTGCACCTCCACCATGATGCATTCCTCTTGTGCTTCTGTCAGAATACATCAGACAGACTTGGCGCACAAAGCGCAATGCCCGGTGCCCGGAAAATCGCCCGGGAACGATCAACTGGGCGTGCGTTCTCCTCTCCTTCACCAGCCAGGCCCGCGCCCTGCCCGATACGCCACACCCCCCGGCGGGGCCGGCCCGGGGCCGCACAGAGCCCCGCCGCACATGGCCATATCCGCAGATGACGCCTGCCAGCCGGCCCGGAGCAGACCGGAACCAGGCCCCCATCCGCGCCGTGACCCCATCCGCGCCGCATGGGCCCCCGGCGGCACCCACGCCGCCGCCCCTGCCCGCGCATCGCCCCGTCGCCCCGCGAAATCCGCCCGGGCGCGCCGGGCCGGCCGCATGCGCGCGCGCAACACCCCGACCGCCCCCTTCTTCTGTCCGCAAATATCCCCGCCGGAGGCACCGCGTCGCGGGCGTCGCCCGCGGCGCAACCTCCTGTCGTCAGGACGGCAGGTTCAAG
>JALSRF010000118.1 GCA_026984895.1 Paracoccaceae bacterium | reverse complement strand
CCTGGACCAGTTCATCAACGGGCGCGCTGAAGGGCCGATCGAGGCGGTGCGCTGAGGCGGAGGGAAAATGGCCAGGGTTTTCGTTCTGATCGCCATGCTGCTGGGGCAATATGTGCTTACGCAAACCCTGGTTCCGAGCGCCGCGATCCGGCTCCTGACGGGCGGGCACACGAACCGGTGGAAAATGGGGGCCGCGCTGGTGCTGGCGTTGCCGCAGGCGGCAATCGTGCAGCTTGAACTGGTGCCCCAGGTGACCGCCACGATCGGCTGGACGCCGGCTTCGCTGGCCGTGCTTGGCGTTTCGGTTGCCTTGACGCTGGCTGGCGCCGTCTTCTGGTGGCTTGGGCGCCGCGGGCTGGAAAATGGGCGCTATTGGCTGGAGTTCGCGCTGGTTGTCGTGGTGATCGGGCTGCAACTGTATTCCGTTGACAACTGGATTGCAGGATGAGCCGCGCCGCGCGGAACCTGGCCCGGTATGCCAACCTTGCCCTGCTGGTGCTGTTCCCGGTGGCCTGGTTCGCGCCGCTGCTGCGGGCCGGGTTCCTGCCCCTTTTCGGGCTCGGCGAAATTTCCGTGGTATCGGGGCTGCAATCGCTGTGGGAAACCGATGTGGCCCTGGCCCTGCTGGTGACTTTCTTCGCCATCTTCGCCCCTTACGCCAAGACCATCGGGCTGGCGCTGATCCATTTCGGCCTGCTGCGGCGCAAGGTCCTGCCCGCGCTCAAGTTTCTCGGCCGCCTTGCGATGGCCGACATCTTCCTGATCGCGCTTTATATCGTGGTGATCAAGGGGATCGGCATCGGCCGGGTCGAGACCGCCTGGGGGCTGTATTTCTTTACCGGCTGCGTCCTGGCCTCGATCGCCATTTCCTTTGCCACCTCCAGGCGCTAGAAGGCGCTCATGGCTGCACGGGCGGAAAACTTCAGGTGCACGGCATGCGGCGCGTCCCGGTCCAAGTGGTCCGGGCGCTGCGACGCCTGCGGCGCGTGGAATACCGTTGTCGAAGAGGCCCCGCTCAGTGCGGGCCCGGCCAGGAAATCGCTTGGCACCCGGCGCGGCAGCCGCGTGGAGTTGAGCGACCTCGCCAGCGAAGAGAAACCGCCGGCGCGCACGATTTCGGGTATCGGCGAACTCGACCGGGTGCTGGGCGGCGGCCTGGTCCCGGCTTCGGCGGTGCTTGTGGGCGGCGATCCCGGGATCGGCAAATCGACCCTGCTGCTGCAGGCAACCGCGCAATTCGCAGGCGCCGGGCTGAAGGCGGTCTATGTTTCCGGCGAAGAGGCGCGCGCGCAGGTGCGCATGCGCGCCCGGCGGCTGGGGCTGGAACAGGCGCCGGTGCAACTGGCCGCCGAAACGAACCTGCGCGACATTCTGACCACGCTGGAAAAGGAGCGCCCCGACCTGGTGGTGATCGATTCGATCCAGACCATGTGGGCCGACAGCGTGGAAAGCGCCCCGGGCAGCGTCGCCCAGGTGCGCGCCGCCGCGCACGAGTTGACCGGTTTTGCCAAGCGGCGCGGCATTTCGGTGGTGCTGGTGGGCCATGTCACCAAGGAGGGGCAGATCGCCGGCCCCCGGGTGATCGAGCACATGGTCGATACGGTGCTCTATTTCGAGGGCGAGCGCGGGCACCAGTTCCGCATCCTGCGCGCGGTGAAGAACCGCTTCGGCCCGGCCGACGAGATCGGCGTGTTCGAAATGACCGGCCGCGGGCTGACAGAGGTGCGCAACCCCTCGGCCCTGTTCCTGAGCGAACGCGACACGCCGGCGGCGGGCACGGCCGTATTCGCCGGGATCGAGGGCACGCGCCCGCTGCTGGTGGAGTTTCAGGCGCTGGTCGCCCCCACCCCGATGAGCCAGCCGCGCCGCTCGGTGGTCGGCTGGGACGGGGCGCGGCTGTCGATGATCCTTGCGGTTCTCGAAGCACGCTGCGCGATCCCGTTCTCTGGCCTCGACGTCTATCTGAACGTCGCCGGGGGGCTGAAGATCAGCGAACCGGCGGCCGATCTGGCTGTTGCGGCGGCGCTACTTTCCGCAAGAGAAGACATCGCCCTGCCCGCCGATACTGTGGTTTTCGGCGAAATCAGTCTATCAGGAGCATTGCGAACCGTTGCCCAGACGGAAAGCCGCCTTAAAGAAGCCAGAAAACTGGGGTTCAACAAGGCGATTGCCCCGGACCGAGGCTCCACAGGCCCGTCGTGGGGGCCGCGGGTGAGGCAGATGCCGGACCTTGTTACGTTCGTGGGCGAAATATTCGGCGCGGGCTAACACGCGCGAGGAGAGAGAGCATGGAAGGTTTCACTATCATAGACGGCGTGGTGGCGCTGGTCATCATCGTATCGGCCATTCTGGCCTATTCGCGGGGATTCGTCCGCGAAACGCTGGCAATTGCCGGATGGGCCGCGGCCGCTGTCGCCGCCTATTACTTTGCGCCCAAGGCCGAGCCGCTGGTGCGCGAGGTGCCGGTGCTCAAGGATTTCCTGGGCGAAAGCTGCGAACTGTCGATGATCGCCGCCTTCGCGGTGGTGTTTGCGGTGGCGCTTGTGGTCGTGTCGATCTTCACGCCGCTGTTTTCCTCGGCGGTGCAGCGCTCGGCGCTTGGCGGGCTGGACCAGGGGCTGGGGTTCCTGTTCGGGGTCGCGCGCGGCCTGGTGCTGGTGGCCATTGCCTTTCTGATCTACGACCAGGTCGTGCTGAGCCAGGACATCGCCATGGTCAAGGATTCGCGCAGCGCGCTGATCTTCGAACGTGCCCAGAGCGCAATCAGCGATGCCATCCCCGCCGATGCGCCCGGCTGGATCGTGGCCCGTTACGAGGAACTGGTCGGCTCCTGCGCCCCGCCCACAAGCACCCAGTAACCGATACCGGGCAGCCGGGACCGGGCAACCGATACCGGGCAGCCGGGACCGGGCGCGATCATGTCGCCGCCGCTCGCCCGCTCCCCCGCTTCGCGCGCGCCGTGCGCCGGGCCCTGGCGGGCCTTGGCGGGCGGTGCCGGCATCGTTTTGCGACACCATCGTTTTGCGACACCATTACTTGGTGACACCGCGCCTGGAACGCACTAAACGGAACTGACCCCGGCCGACCAGCGAATCGGAGCCTCGCCACACCATGAGCGCGCTGCCCCCTGCCTCCCCGTTCGACGACGACAAGCTGAAGGAGGAATGCGGCGTGTTCGGCGCGATCGGCGTGGCCGATGCGGCCAATTTCGTGGCCCTCGGCCTGCACGCGCTGCAGCACCGCGGACAGGAAGCCGGCGGCATCGTCAGCCACGCGCCCGACAGCGGGTTCAACGCGATCCGGCGTTTCGGCTATGTGCGCGACAATTTCACCAAGGCCAGCCTGATGGAGCGCCTGCCCGGCGCAATCGCCATCGGCCATGTGCGCTACTCCACCGCCGGCTCCAAGGGCAACACCCAGCTGCGCGACGTGCAGCCGTTCTTCGGCGAATTTGCCATGGGCGGCGCGGCGATCGCCCACAACGGCAACATCACCAATGCGGTGGCGCTCCGGCGCGAGCTGATCGAGCACGGCTCGATCTTCCAGAGCTCATCGGACAGCGAATGCATCATCCACCTGATGGCGCGCTCGTTCCAGCGCAACATTCCCGAACGCATGAAGGACGCGCTGCGCCGGGTCGAGGGCGCCTTTTCCATCGTCGCCATGACCCGCACCAAGCTCATTGGCGTGCGCGACCGGCTGGGGGTGCGCCCGCTGGTGCTGGGCAAGCTGGGCGAGGGCTGGGTGCTCAGTTCCGAAACCTGCGCGCTTGACATCATCGGCGCCGAGTTCATCCGCGAAATCGAACCCGGCGAAATGGTGGTCTGCACCGAAGGCGGGATCGAAAGCGCCTACCCGTTCGAGCGGCGCGGCTCGCGGTTCTGCATCTTCGAACATGTCTATTTCTCGCGCCCGGACAGCATCCTGAACGGGCAGTCGGTCTACCAGACGCGCCATGCGATCGGCGTCGAACTGGCCCGCGAGGCCCCGGTCGAGGCCGACCTTGTCAGCCCGGTGCCCGACAGCGGCACCCCGGCGGCGATCGGCTATGCGGCGCAAAGCGGCATTCCTTACGGCATGGGCATCATCCGCAACCAGTACATGGGGCGCACCTTCATCGAACCCACCGAACAGATCCGCAACATGGGGGTGCGGCTGAAGCTGAACGTGAA
>JALSRF010000117.1 GCA_026984895.1 Paracoccaceae bacterium | reverse complement strand
CGAAAGCCCTGCGCCGGTTGTCGGCCTGGCGCCGCCGGTTTTCGAGGGGGGCAAGGTGCGCCTGAGCGCAGAGCGCTCGCGCCCAGGCGCGCCCGCCCGGTTGCAACTGGAGGCCCGCGGCCCGGACCCGGCCGGAACCGAACGCGTGCTGGCGCGCGTGCCGCTGGTTTTCGATGCCGGTGCCGTGTCTGCCCGGGTGGAACTGTCGCTGCCGGCGGAGTTGCGCAACCGCATCACCCGGTTTTCGATTGCGGGCCAGAACTCGGCCGCGGCGGTAAGCCTGACCGACGACACATCGAAACGGCGCAAGGTGGCCCTTGTCGGCGGGCAGGTGGGGCGCGAGGGCCTGCAGCTTCTGTCGCAAAGCCATTTCCTGCGTCAGGCGCTGGCGCCGGGCGCCGATCTGATCGAGGGCACCCTGGACGATATCGTGCAGGCGGGCCCGGACGTGATCGTGCTGATCGACGTGGCCAGGCTTTCGCCCGCGCAAACCCGGGCCGTCCGCGCCTGGGTGGAAAAGGGCGGCCTGCTGCTCAGGTTTGCCGGGCCGCGCCTGGCGGCCAGCGATGTCGGGCGCGCCAGGGAGGATGCGCTGATGCCGGTGCGGCTGCGCGCGGGCGGGCGGACCATCGGCGGGGCGATGAGCTGGGGCGAGCCGAAAAGGCTGCGTGCCTTCGCCGAGACCTCGCCGTTTTTCGGGCTGGAGATCCCCGAGGATGTGGAGGTCAGGGCGCAGGTCCTGGCCGAGCCGGATCCGACGCTCTCCGAACGCGTGATCGCCGCGCTTGCCGACGGCACGCCCCTTGTCACCCGCAAGCGCCTGGGCCAGGGGCAGGTCGTCCTGTTCCATGTGACCGCCAATGCGCAATGGTCGAATCTGCCGCTGTCGGGGCTGTTCGTGCGCATGCTCGACCGGCTGGCGGTGTCTTCGCCGCTTGCCCGCCCGGACCCCACCGAACTGGCGGGAAGCCTCTGGGAACCGGTGCGCGTGCTGGACGGCTTCGGCACTCTTTCCCAGGCCGAGGGCCTGGCCGGTGTCGATGGCGAAAGGCTGGTCGGGGCGCCTCTGGGTCCGGCATTGCCGCCGGGCCTTTACCAGGGACAGGACCGGCGCATCGCGCGCAATGTCATCGCGGCAGGGCGCAGGCTGGAGGCCGCGCGCTGGCCGGCCTGGGTGCCGGTCGAGGGGCTCGAGACCGCCCGCGAAACCCTTCTCAAGGGGCCGCTGCTGCTGCTCGGGCTCCTGTTTCTGGCGCTCGACATCCTGGCCACGCTCCGGCTCTCGGGGCGGATTTCCGCGCGCCTTGCCCAGGCGGCGCCGGGCGATGCCGGCCGCGGGGCGGCGGCGGTTCTGGCGCTGGCGCTGGCGCCGGCGCTGTGGACGCTGAACCCGACGCCGCTTCGCGCCCAGGAACAGGAAGACCAGCTGGCCCTTGCCGCGACGAACGAACTGGTGCTTGCCTATGTGCGGACCGGCGATGCACAGGTTGACCGGACAAGCGAAGCCGGCCTGCGCGGCCTTTCCGACGTTCTTTTCGCGCGCACCACGGTCGAACCGGCCGAGCCCGCCGGCGTCGATATCGAAACCGACGAACTGGCCTTCTTTCCGTTCCTCTACTGGCCGGTGACGGCAACTCAGCCCTTGCCCTCGGGCGAGGCCTATGCCCGGCTCAACCGCTATCTGCGCGACGGCGGCATGATCCTGTTCGACACGCGCGATGCCGATCTTGCGTCCGCGGCGGGCGGCTCACCCAACCGGCGCCGCCTGCAGCAGATTGCCCTGGGCCTGGACGTGCCGCCGCTGGAGCCGGTGCCCTCGGACCATGTGCTGACGCGCACCTTCTATCTGCTGCAGGAGTTTCCCGGGCGCTACACATCGGGCAAGGTCTGGGTCGAGGCCGCGCCGCCCGATGCGCGCCGCGCCGAGGGGATGCCGTTTCGAAACCTGAACGATAACGTGACCCCGGTGGTGATCGGCGCGAATGACTGGGCGGCGGCCTGGGCGGTCGATACCTCGGGGCGGCCGCTGGTGCCGATCGGGCGCGGCAGCGCCGGCGACAGGCAACGCGAATTCGCCTATCGGTTCGGGGTGAACCTGATCATGTATGCGCTCACCGGCAACTACAAGTCGGATCAGGTGCATGTGCCGGCCCTTCTGGAAAGGCTTGGCGAATGATGCAGGGCAATGTGATCTTCGCGCCGCTCGTGCCCTGGGTCGCAATCGCGGTGGCGGCCGGGATCGTGGCGGTGCTTGTCGGGCTTGCGGCGCGGCGCGGGGTCTCGGGCTGGTGGCTGCGCGCGCTGGCCGCGGCGGTGGTTCTGGGCGGGCTGGCCAACCCGTCGCTGCAACGCGAACGGCGCGAGCCGTTGAACGACACGGTGGTGGTTCTGGTTGATCGAAGCGCCAGCCAGGGCCTGTCGGACCGCGGCGCGCAGGTGGACGCGGCGCTGGCGCATCTGCGCGCGGCAATCGCCGCAAGAAGAAACCTCGACCTGAAGGTTGTCGAGCTGGGCGACGATCGCGACAACCGCGGCACCCTGGCGATGACGCGCCTTGGCGAAGCGCTGGCCGAAATCCCGCGCGAGAGGATCGCCGGGGCGATCCTGCTGAGCGACGGGCAGGTGCACGACGCCCGCCGCGCGCCCGATATGCCGGCCCCGATGCACCTGCTGCTGACCGGCCATGCTTCGGACTGGGACCGGCGGCTGGTGATCCGCAATGCCCCGGCCTTCGCGATTCTCGGCGAGCCTGTCGAACTGACCCTTCGCGTCGAGGATCAGGGGGCGGTTCCCGCCGCACTCGGCAAGAGCGTCACCCTGGATGTCCGGGTGGATGGCGGCAAGGCGCGCAAGCTGCGTGTGCCGGTGGGGCGCGATTTCCCGTTTTCCCTGACGCTCGATCACGGTGGCATCAACGTCATCCAGTTCCAGATGCCCGAGGCCGCGGGCGAACTGACCGCCAAGAACAACGCGGCGGTGGTGCAGATAAACGGCGTGCGCGACCGGCTGCGGGTGCTGCTGGTCAGCGGAGAGCCGCATGCCGGCGGGCGCACCTGGCGCAACCTCCTGAAATCGGACAGTTCGGTGGACCTGGTGCATTTCACCATCTTGCGCCCGCCGGAAAAACAGGACCGCGTGCCGGTGACCGAGCTTTCGCTGATCGCCTTTCCCACGCGGGAACTGTTCCTGGACAAGATCGACCAGTTCGACCTGATCATTTTCGACCGGTATCGGCGTCGCGGCATTCTGCCTGCGGTCTACCTGGCCAATGTGCGCGACTACGTGAAGAACGGCGGCGCGGTGCTGGTGGCCGCGGGTCCGGCCTATGCCTCGGCCGACAGCCTGTTCCGTTCGCCGCTGGGCGAGGTGCTGCCCGGGGCCCCGACGTCACGGGTGATCGAGGAAGGCTTTCGCGCGCAGCTGTCCGCAACCGGCCGGCGCCACCCGGTGACCGAGGGGCTTGACAAGCTGGCGCCGGCGGGCCCGGACGGCAAGCCGGGCTGGGGGCGCTGGTTCCGGCAGATCGAGGTCACCCCGGTTTCGGGCAACACGCTGATGACCGGGGTCGCCGGAAAGCCGCTGCTGCTGCTCGACCGGGTGGGCAAGGGGCGGGTGGCCCTTCTGGCCTCCGACCATGCCTGGCTGTGGAGCCGCGGCTTCGAGGGGGGCGGGCCGCAACGCGAACTGCTCCGCCGTCTGGCGCACTGGATGATGAAGGAACCCGAGCTTGAAGAAGAAGCGCTGCTGGCCACGGCCCAGGGGCAGGACATGACCATCACCCGGCGCACGCTGGGCGACGGACCGCGGGAGGTGGAAATCACCGGGCCGGACGGCGCGGTGACGGTGTTGCCCATGAGCGAGGCATCGCCCGGGCGCTGGGTGGCCTCGTACAGGGCTCCGGCGATCGGGCTTTATCGGCTGAAACAGGGGGACCGGACGCGCGTGGTCGCGCTGGGTCCGTCGGCCCCGCGCGAGTTCGAGGAGACCGTCGCCTCGGGCGAGCGGCTGCGCGACGCGGTGAAGGCGACGCGCGGCGGGGTTCTGCGCCTTGAGGACGGGATGCCCGATATCCGCCTGGTGCGCGAAGGGCGCCGGGCAGCGGGGCGCGGCTGGATCGCGCTGACACCGCGTTCGGCCTATGTGACCAGGGATGTCACCCTGATCTCGCTGGCGC
>JALSRF010000116.1 GCA_026984895.1 Paracoccaceae bacterium | reverse complement strand
CGCTTCGCCCCGGGCCGGCCACGGCCTTGCGCGGGCGATGCCCGAGCCGCGCCGGCCTTGCGCGCTGACAGGCGGCGCCGACCATGCACGCCATGCGCGCCATGCACGCCATGCACCGGGGGGCGCACGCATGCAGCAGGCGCAGGGCGGGTTTTCCCCGGCCAGGCGGGCCGGGCGCGCTCTTTCGTTGATGCCGGCAGACAAATGGTTTAACGTTAAACGAATTTAGAAGCGGAGGGCTTGCCAATGGCGGCGACGAGTTTTGACATGATCGTGATCGGCGCTGGCCCGGGGGGCTATGTGGCGGCAATCCGCGGCGCCCAGCTGGGGCTGAAGGTGGCCGTGGTAGAGCGCGAACACCTGGGCGGCATCTGCCTGAACTGGGGCTGCATTCCCACCAAGGCGCTGCTGCGCTCGGCCGAGGTCTATCACCTGATGCAGCGCGCCGAAGAGTTCGGGCTGAGCGCCGGCAAGCCGGGGGTCGATCTTGATGCGGTGGTGAAACGCTCGCGCAAGGTGGCGGGGCAGCTTTCGGCCGGGGTCGCCCATCTGCTGAAGAAGAACAAGGTCACCGTGGTGATGGGCCAGGCCCGGCTGGCGGCGGCCGATACGGTCCGGGTGACGACCGGCGCCGGCAAAGGGACAGGCACAGGCACAGGCGCGGGCGAGGGCGCGGGCGAGGTGACGCTTCAGGCGCCGGCGGTGGTTCTGGCCACCGGGGCGCGGGCGCGCGAACTGCCGGGGCTCGAGCCGGACGGCGATCTGGTATGGAGCTACAAGCATGCCCTGCAACCCGCGCGCATGCCCGGCAAGCTGCTGGTGATCGGCTCGGGCGCGATCGGGATCGAGTTTGCCTCGTTCTTCAACACCCTCGGTGCGCAGACCACCGTGGTCGAGGTGCTCGACCGGGTGCTGCCGGTGGAGGATGCCGAAATTTCCGCCCTTGCAAGAAAGGCCTTCGTGCGCCAGGGCATGCGCATCATGGAGGGCGCCACCGTGCGCCGGCTTGAGCGCGCCAGGGGCCGGGTGAGCGCCCATATCGAAACCGGCGGCAAGCTGGAAAAGCACACCTTCGACACCGTGATCTCGGCGGTCGGGATCGTCGGCAATGTCGAGGGGCTGGGCCTTGAGGAACTGGGCGTCCGGGTCGAGCGCAGCCATGTGGTGACGGATGCGTTCGGGCGCACCGGCATCGACGGGCTCTATGCCATCGGCGACCTGGCCGGCCCGCCGTGGCTGGCGCACAAGGCCAGCCACGAAGGCGTGGCCGTGGCCGAACTGATCGCCGGCCGCTCGCCCCATCCGGTGCGCCCCGAAAGCATCGCCGGCTGCACCTACTGTTCGCCGCAGGTGGCCAGTGTCGGGCTGACCGAGGCGCAGGCGAAGGAACGGGGCCACGAGGTGCGCGTGGGCCGGTTCCCCTTTGTCGGCAACGGCAAGGCGATCGCGCTTGGCGAACCGGAGGGCCTGATCAAGACCGTCTTCGATGCGAAGACCGGAGAGCTTCTCGGCGCCCATATGGTGGGGGCGGAAGTGACCGAGCTTGTCCAGGGCTATGTGGTCGGCCGGACGCTGGAAACGACCGAAGAGGAACTGATCCGGTCGGTGTTTCCGCATCCCACGCTTTCGGAGATGATGCACGAATCGGTGCTGGATGCATTCGGGCGCGTGATCCACATGTAGCCGCGCCCCCGCCGGCGCCCCCTTGGCAGGGACGCCGGCGTGCGTTAAAGGGGGGGCATGACCATTTGCACCATCTACTGCTGCATTTCCCGCTGACAGTGCGCGCGGGTCGGTCTGTTTCGTCTTCCAGAGAAATTGCCGGGGCCCGCGGGACGGTTTCGAAGGACGCGCCATGAGTGAAATTCGCCTGTATGACAGCAAGGCCCGCCGCAAGCGGCCGTTCGTGCCGCTGGATGCGGACAATGTGCGGATGTATGTCTGCGGGCCGACGGTTTACGACCGCGCCCATCTGGGCAACGCGCGCCCGGTGGTGGTGTTCGATGTGCTCTACCGGTTGCTTCGCCAGGTCTACGGGGCGGATCGGGTGACCTATGTGCGCAATTTCACCGACGTGGATGACAAGATCATCGCGCGCGCCGCCGAGTCGGGGCGCGACATTTCCCGGATCACGACGGAAACGGCCGACTGGTTCCTGCAGGACATGGCCGCGCTGGGGGCGCTGGAGCCGACGCACATGCCGCGCGCGACGCAGTTTGTGCCGCAGATGGTTGCGATGATCCAGGAGCTGATCGGGCGGGGCCATGCCTACGAAGCCGAAGGCCATGTCCTGTTTTCGGTGGAAAGCTACGCCGACTATGGCGCGCTGTCGGGGCGCTCTGTCGATGACATGATCGCCGGGGCGCGCGTCGAGGTGGCGCCCTACAAGAGGAACCCGATGGATTTCGTCTTGTGGAAGCCGTCGGGCGACGATCAGCCGGGCTGGGACAGCCCCTGGGGGCGGGGCCGGCCGGGCTGGCATATCGAATGCTCGGCGATGTCCTTCGAACTGCTGGGGCCGCGGTTCGACATTCACGGCGGCGGCAACGATCTGATGTTTCCGCATCATGAAAACGAGATTGCGCAAAGCTGCTGCGCGCATCCGGCGCCGGCGGGTGAAGAATGCTTTGCAAACTACTGGCTTCACAACGAAATGTTGCAGGTCGAAGGGAAGAAGATGTCGAAGAGCCTCGGCAACTTCTTCACCGTGCGCGACCTGCTGGATCAGGGCGTTCCGGGCGAGGTGATCCGCTTCGTGATGTTGAGCACGCATTACCGCAAGCCGATGGACTGGACGGAGCGCAAGCGCGCGGAGGCGCAGAGGGCGCTGGCCAGGTTCTATGCGGCCACGGAAGGCGTCGGCGCGAGCGCGCAGCCCGATGTCGCGTTGATCGAAGCATTGGCGGACGACCTGAACACGCATGGCGCCATTACCCGGATGCATGCGCTTGTCGATGCGCCGGAGAAACTGCGGAATGCGCTGGAGTTCCTCGGCTTTCCGGCGGCCGAGGATGTTGACTGGTGGAAGGCCGGTATTTCTCTGGTCGGTGCGCCGGCGGTGGATGGCGATGGGAATGCCGAAGCCATGAACAACCTTGTCGGGCCATTGCTCGCCAGATGGCAGGAGTTGCGGGAGCAGAAAAACTGGGCCGAGGCGGACGCATTCAAGAAAAGCCTCGAAGAGGCCGGGCTGATCGTCAAGGCAACGCCATCGGGGCCGGAATCGGTGCGGGGCAAGAATTTTGACCCCGCGAAGCTGGAGGCCCTGAAATGACCTTTCATCATCGCACAAAGGGCGGCGCCCGGACCGGGGGGGGGGCGTGAAGCGCCCGCCCGTGGGGGCGGTTCGGGCGCTGCCCGGCGGGGCCGGGCGAAGGAAGAAGCGGCATGACCAAAGAACCCCTCTCGATCTTCGATACCACGCTTCGCGACGGGCAGCAGACCCAGGGGGTCCAGTTCTCGACCCCGGAAAAGCACCGCATCGCTGCCATGCTTGACAGCCTCGGCGTCGATTACATCGAGGGCGGCTGGCCCGGCGCCAACCCCACCGACAGCGAGTTCTTCGAACACCCCCCGCGCACCCGCGCGACCCTGACCGCCTTTGGCATGACCAAGCGCGCGGGCCGTTCGGCCGAAAACGACGCGGTGCTGGCCGGCGTGCTCAATGCCGGCACCCCGGCGGTCTGCCTGGTGGGCAAGACCCATGATTTCCACGTGGAGACGGCGCTGGGGATCGGCCTTGAGGACAACATCAGGAACGTATCGCAATCTATTGATCATCTGGTGAAAAACGACCGAGAAGCCCTGTTTGACGCGGAACATTTCTTCGACGGTTACAAGGCCAATGCGCCCTATGCGCTCGACTGCCTGCATGCCGCCCTTGACGCCGGCGCGCGCTGGATCGTGCTGTGCGATACCAACGGCGGCACGCTGCCCGCCGAGGTGGGCGAAATTACCGCGGCGGTGATCTCAAGCGGCATCCCCGGCGCGCGGATCGGCATCCACACCCATGACGACACCGGCAACGCCATCGCCAACACGCTGGCCGCCATCGACGCCGGCGCGCGCCAGGTGCAGGGCACGCTGAACGGGCTGGGCGAGCGCTGCGGCAATGCCAACCTGACCGCGCTGATCCCGACGCTGCTGCTGAAGGAACCCTATGCCAGCCGCTACCGCACCGGCATCAGCCCCG
>JALSRF010000115.1 GCA_026984895.1 Paracoccaceae bacterium | reverse complement strand
CTCGTTGGGCGTGTCGCGGCGCAGCTTGAAATCGTAGTGCACCGGCGGCTGGATTCCGGTCACCGGCCCGCCCAGATACACCGGGCCGGCGGTGTTGTGCAGATAGTTTACCGCCGGATGGGCAAGATCGTCTGCGCCAAAGACCTTTTGCGCCTCGCGCGACTTGTCCGGGGTCCACTTGTCGCTCACCGACATGATCGCCAGGATCACCCCTTCGGCATCGCGCAAGGCGATATCCTGCCCCGGGGCGACCGTTTCGGCGAACTTTTCCGAGACGTCCAGCGTGATCGGCATGGGCCACAGGCTGCCGTCGCTCAGGCGCATCCTTTCGACCACGCTTTCGTAATCGTCCTGCCCCAGAAACCCCTTGAGCGGGTTGAAGCCGCCGTTCATCAACAGTTCGAGATCGCAGATCTGGCGCGGGCTCAGATCCCAGCTTGGCAGATCGGCGGCCTCGATCTTCAGTTTCTGCGCGGATTCGTGGGAAACATAGAGTTCGGGTACCGGAACAAGGTTCGACAATTGCATCTTTGCGCCTTCATACAGAATCGATGCCCCTGCACCGATAGTCACCGGCGCAATAGCCCGCGCGTGCGCCCGAGTTCAAGCGCGCTCAGAGCGAATTCGACAAATGGGATGCATGTGGTTGAAAATCATGCCGGTTCACGGGCTTTGTTTCGCAATGCACACCTGTGGCGCAGCGAAACGGCGCATCGGTGCGTTGATGCGCCCGGGATACGCCCCGGACGCGCCCCGGATGCACCCGGGCGCGCGCGCAAACGCGGCCGGATGCGACAGGTGCGGCCGGTCCGCCACGACATGGCCGCCAGGGCGGTTTCGGCCCCGATCAGCCGTCCTCCTGCGCGGCCAGCCAGTGCTCGGCCTCCAGCGCGGCCATGCAGCCCATGCCGGCGCTGGTCACGGCCTGGCGAAACTTGTCGTCGGTCAGATCCCCCGCCGCAAAGACGCCGGGCACCGAGGTCGCGGTGCTGTCGGGCCTGGTCACCACATAGCCGCCGTGGCGGGTTTCCAGCTTGTCCCGGACCAGTTCCGAAGACGGTGCGTGGCCGATGGCGATGAACACCCCCGAACAGGCGATTTCGGTGATTTCGCCGGTCTTCACGTTCTTCGTGTGGACCCCCTCGACGGCCAGCGGCTGTTCGCTGCCGAAGACCTCCTGCAGCGTGTTGTCCCAGAGCACCTCGATCTTTTCGTTCTTCATCAGCCGGTTCTGCAGGATCTTTTCGGCCCGCAATTCGTCGCGCCGGTGGATGAGCGTCACCTTGCTGGCGAAATTGGTCAGGAACAGCGCCTCTTCCACGGCGGTATTGCCGCCGCCGACCACGACCACCTCCTTGCCCCGGTAAAAGAAGCCGTCGCAGGTGGCGCAGGCGGAAACGCCAAAGCCCTTGAACTTTTCCTCGCTTTCCAGGCCCAGCCAGCGAGCCTGCGCGCCGGTGGCCAGGATCAGGGCATCCGCCGTGTAGGTGGTGCCGCTGTCGCCCACGGCGACGAAGGGGCGCTTTTGCAGATCGACGCTGGTGATGGTATCGGCGATGATCTCGGTGCCCATGGCGCGCGCATGGTCCTGCATGCGCACCATCAGGTCGGGCCCCTGGACTTCGGTATCGCCCGGCCAGTTTTCCACCTCGGTGGTGATGGTCAACTGGCCGCCCGGCTGGATGCCCTGGACGAGGATCGGCTCAAGCATGGCGCGGCTTGCATAGATACCCGCCGTATAGCCCGCCGGGCCGGAACCGATGATGAGAACTCTGGTATGTCTGTTTTCCGGCATGTCCGCCCCCGATCTGTTTGTCGGGCTCGATATAACCACGCCCTGGGCGCGTTGGAAGACCTGCGACAATTCGGACATTTCGGCGCCCGGACAACAATTCGTTGCCCGATCACGAAATTTAATTGCGCATGGCGGCCCGAAAAACTACAAGACGAAAATCCAGAAACGGGGAAACGCATGCCGACATCCAAGCTCGACTCGATTGACCGGATGATTCTGGCCGAGCTCCAGGCCGATGGCAGGATGACCAATGTCGAACTGGCCCGGCGCGTGGGCATTTCCGCGCCCCCCTGCCTGCGCCGCGTCCGGGCGCTGGAAGAACACGGTTTCATTCGCGGCTACCACGCCGAGGTGGACCCGCGCGCCCTGGGATTCGAGGTTCAGGTCTTTGCCATGGTGGGCCTGGTCAGCCAGGCCGAAGCCGACCTGTCGGCCTTCGAGGAACGCTGCCGGAACTGGCCGCTTGTGCGCGAGTGCCACATGCTTAACGGCGAGGTCGATTTCATCCTGAAATGCGCGGCCCCCGATCTTTCGACATTCCAGAGTTTCCTGACCGAGGAACTGACCGCCGCCGACAACGTGGCAAGCGTCAAGACTTCGCTGGTGATCCGCGGCGCCAAGGACGAACCGGGCGTTCCCTTCGAGGTTCTCGAAGAGAGGCTGCGCCGCAAGGCCTGAGGCCGCCGCTGCCGACGACGACCCCGACGACGACCCCGACCGGCGCGCCGGACCGATCGCGCCGCTACTCGCGGCCGGCGTGCTTCAGCGGACCAAAGTCGGAGATGCGCGAAACATGCGGAAACAGCCCCAGGAAATGCGGGAACAGTTCCGGCGCCATGCGCGCCTCGATGTTCGGGCCCGGGTGGTAGCTGGCCACCAGAATGCCGTTGGCCCGCATGAGCCCCTGCCTGTCCAGCGCCAGGTGGAACACGCGCACCTGGGAAACCGGGGTGATGCGGATCACCGACTGGCCGTCTTCCAGATCGGCCGGCTGCAGCAGGGAAGACGAGGAATCGGTGGCCAGAATGCCGGGCAGGATGCGCGCCGACGGTCCGAGCATCAGGTCCGGGCTGCCGCGTTCGTGCCCATAGCTGCCGTCGGTAAAGCGGAAAAGCTGCGCCGAAGGAAGCCCAAGGTCGCTGCTGCCGGGGAAAAGCGTCATCGAGCCGACCCAGCGCAGCTTGCGCAGCCCCTGGTCGGCGGTCGCGATCATGTCGCCGGGGCGCAGGTCCTCGACGGCCACCTGGCCCTTGTCGGTCTGGATCAGCGTGCCCTGCGCCAGGGCGGCGAAGGCCTGTTCGAACACGTCCATCGCCGGCGCGACCACGGTCCTGTTTTCGACCGCGTCGTCGCCGTTCAGCCAGCAGACATCATATCGTCTGGTGACGATATCCAGCCTCTTCGGCTTTTGCGAAATGTGGGCCGGTCTGGCCACGGTCCAACCTCGGGGACGCGGAAGGTTGGCGGTACTCCGAACAACATAAGTCATGCAAACAGTCCTCACACACTGTCCACACTGCGAATTTCGGCCCCCACCCTAACTCACAGAGGGATGAAACGGTTACGACACTGGGCATAGCGCAGGGTTGAGTCAAAATTTTCTCGTGTTTACGTTTTTTTCCGGGATAATTCGCCTCCATTACGACAGTTTGTTGCTCGCATCCGGCACAGCTTGCCACATTTCCGGGGAACCGGGCGGCGGTGTCGGCGGTCTTTGAGGTGATTCGGCCGGCGCCTTTCAGGTGCCCGTCAGGTGTCCGGTCAGGCGCCCCGGTCTGCCTGCTCTCGCGCCGGCTCCGGGGTGGCGGCGGGCCGGTCGGAAGAGCGGCCGGTGCATTGGCGCATTGCCGGGGCATCGGGCGCCCGGAAAAGACCGGCGCTCAGGCCCGCATCCGCTTGCGGCACGCCGCCCGCCATGCATCGCGCCCGGCTTTCGTGCGCCAGGGCAAGCGGGGCGCGTTGTCCCGGACATGCGCCAGCAGTGTCTTCTGCCAGTTTCCTGCGGATTTCATATCTGCCTCCATTGTGTCATTCCACGCGTTTTTCCGCGCGATCCTTCAGCACAGGATGCCGCCTGATTCTGGCAGGGTTTGGGCAGGAATTCGGATTTTCTCCCCCTGCCCACGGAAATGCGGAAAAGTGTCAAAATATTGATTTTAAAGGCCAAATTTTCGGAAAACCCCGGATCCTGCCGGCAGATCGGCCGGCTTGTCGCGGCTGTGCCACGCTGTGGCCATCATTGTTGCCGTTTCCGAAACAACTGTTTCCTGATCGCGGCCGAAACGATGGACCCGGGGCCGGTTTCGCCTTCGCGCGCAAAGTCCCTTTCGCGAAACCGCCTTCGCACCTATACCGGGACCCCATGAGCAACAACCCGCCCGCCCTGCGTCCCGACCGGGCC
The DNA here is from genome assembly GCA_026984895.1 of Paracoccaceae bacterium. Taxonomy (GTDB): domain Bacteria; phylum Pseudomonadota; class Alphaproteobacteria; order Rhodobacterales; family Rhodobacteraceae; genus JAJRUE01. Next base: position 8 of record JALSRF010000115.1, on the reverse strand, counting down.
GCCGCCTG
>JALSRF010000114.1 GCA_026984895.1 Paracoccaceae bacterium | reverse complement strand
CAAGACGGTTTTCATCACCTCGCTGGTTGCCAACCTGATCGACCGGGGCCGGATGCCGCAGCTTGCGGCGGCGGCAAGCGGTGCCATCCGCGCAGCCTATCTGCGGCCGCAACCGGACGATACCGTGCCGCGTTTCGATTATGAGGAGCACCTGGGCGGGTTGCTTTCGGCGACGCCGCACTGGCCTCGTTCGACCCGTGCGATCAGCGAGTTGCGCCTGTCGCTGCGGGTTCACGGCGGCGGTCTGCTGGGGGCGCTTTCCGGGCCGCGCACCGTGCATCTGGACATCGTCGATTATCCGGGCGAGTGGCTGCTGGATCTGGCGCTGATGGACAAGAGCTATGCCCGCTGGTCGCAGGAGACGTTGTCGCGCATCGAAGGGCGCGCGCAGGGCACGGCCTTCTTGCAGGCGGTGCGCGGCAGCGAACCGGCCGCGCCTTTCGACGAGGCCCGGGCGCGCGCCCTGGCCGCGGCTTTCACCGACTATCTGCAGCGCGCGCGCGCGGCGGGCTATTCCGACTGCACGCCCGGGCGTTTCCTGCTGCCGGGCGATCTTGCGGGCTCGCCGGTGCTGACCTTTGCGCCGTTGCCCGGCGGCGCACAGGGGGTGCGCCGCGCCTCGCTCTGGCGGGAAATGGAGCGGCGCTACGAGGCCTACAAGTCCAGTATCGCCAGGCCGTTCTTTCGCGATCATTTCTCCCGAATCGACCGTCAGATCGTCCTGGTGGATGCCCTGGGCGCGATCCATGCCGGCCCCGCAGCCGTCGAGGACATGCGTCGTGCCATGGAAGAGATACTGGGCGCGTTCCGCCCCGGCAGGAACGCTTTCTTGTCCCGGCTGCTTCTGGGGCGGCGGGTCGAGAGGATACTTTTCGCCGCGACCAAGGCCGACCACCTGCATCATCGTCAGCATGCCCGCCTTGCCGCGATCATGGAGGCGCTGGTGAAGGAGGCCAGAGGGCGGGCGGATTTCAAGGGGGCGCAGACCGCCGCCATGTCGATTGCCTCGCTGCGCGCCACCGTCGAGGAAACCATCGAGCACAACGGCCGCAAGCTGGATTGCGTGCGCGGCACTCTCGAAGACGGCAGGCAGGCCGCGTTCTATCCGGGCGCCCTGCCTGAAGACCCGGCGCGTCTGCTGCAGCCCGCGCGTGCAGGCGCGCACGAGTGGCTTGATGCGGATTACGCGGTGATGAATTTCGCCCCGGCGCGCATGCATCTGAAACCGGGCGAAGGCCCGCCGCATATCCGGCTGGACCGCGCGGCGCAGTTCCTGATCGGGGACCGGCTGTGATCTTTCACCTAGACAAACCCACCCGCGGGGACTGCCCGCAGATGGGCCGTATCCTGCTGGACTGGGTGGAGCAGACCGATTGGATGCCGCGCATCCACCCGCGCGAGAGCTATGCCGAATTCGCCGCGATGCTGTGCGAGGTCAGCGAGGTGACGCTGGCGCGCGAAACGCGGGGCGAACCGGGCGGCGAACCGGGGCGCGTGCTGGGCTTCATCGCCCGCCAGGACGAGGACGTTCAGGCGCTTTACGTGGCCGGTTTCGCGCGACGGCGCGGGGTTGGCAAGGCGCTGCTGGAGCAGGCCAAGGCTTGCTGCGCGCGGCTTGGGTTGTGGACATTTCAGGCCAATACCGGGGCGCGGCGCTTCTATCGGCGCGAAGGCTTTCGCGAAGACCGCCGCACCGACGGCGCAGGCAACGACGAAAAACTGCCCGATGTGCACCTGGCATGGGAAAGGGCATGGGAAAGGGCTGATCATGGCTGACAGCGGCAAGACACGGGCCGGAAGGACAGGGACGGATGCGCGCGATACGACCGGTCCGGTTCTGATCGAACTGGACGAAAGCGCCCCGATCGCCCCCGAGGCCGCGCCGCCTCTTCCCGAGGGGTCCGGTGCGCTGCAGCGCGCAGACCCGGGCGGGCCGGGCGCGGCGCGTCCCGGGGCCATGCAACGGCTGGTGTCGGCCGGGGCACGACCGCCTTCGCGGCTGGCGCGCTGGTTCTGGGGGCTGTTCCTTTCGCTGGCCGGCTTCGGTGTGTCGCTCTGGGCGTGGGACAGGATCAACGCCCTGATCGCGCGAAACCCGTTGCTGGGAACGGTGGCGCTGACGCTGACGGTGGCCTTCGTGCTGGTGTGCCTTGCGATCGTGCTGCGCGAACTGGCCGGGTTTGCCCGGTTGCAGCGGATCGATTCCATCCGCGCGGCGGCGCAGCGTGTGCTGGACGCAGAGGACCTCAGCGGGGCGCGGTCGGTCTGCAAACGCCTGTCGGCGCTTTATGGCGGGCGCGCGGATCAGGAATGGGGGATGCAGCGCTTGGAGGCGCGCGCCGGCGAGCTGTTCGATGCGGACGGGCTTCTGGGGCTGGCGGAAACCGAGTTGCTGGTTGCGCTGGACAAGGCGGCCATCGCTCATGTCGAGGCCGCGTCCCGGCAGGTGGCGACGGTGACCGCAATCGTTCCCCTGGCACTGGCGGACGTGGTCACGGCGCTGACCGCGAATCTGCGCATGATCCGGCGTATCGCCGAGGTCTACGGCGGGCGCGCCGGGCTGTTCGGCAGCTGGCGGCTGGCGCGTTCGGTGATGGCGCATCTGGTGGCGACCGGCGCGGTTGCCGTGGGCGACGATCTGATCGGTTCGGTCGCCGGGGGCGGCGTTCTGTCGAAGATTTCCCGGCGTTTCGGCGAGGGGATGATCAACGGCGCGCTGACCGCGCGCGTCGGGGTGGCGGCAATGGAGGTCTGCCGGCCGCTGCCGTTCCGCCTGTCCGCGCGTCCCTCGGTAGGCGGCATCGTGCAGCGCGCCCTTGCCGGCCTGTTCTCAAACAGATAGGCCGGCTCGACGGCTCGACGGCTCGACGGCTCGACGGCTCGACGGCTCGACGGCTCGGCGGTTCGGCGGGGCGCGGCCGCCTCGGAGCCGGGGGCGGTGAAGAGTGTCAGTGCTGGGCCAGGCTCATT
>JALSRF010000113.1 GCA_026984895.1 Paracoccaceae bacterium | reverse complement strand
TGTATCCGCCGGGCTATTACGACAGCCCGCTGGCCTTTTCCGACGGCGCGCTGGACCTGCGCGTGCGCCTGAAACCGTTTTCCATCGACATCGGCCAGTTCGTGCTGGACCAGGCGCAGGAAAAGATGGTCGCCAGCGGCCGGGTCGTGGCCGGGCCCGAGGGCTGGCGCGTGGCCGGCGACATGACGGTGAACCGGATGAGCAACGAACGCCTGCTGCGGCTGTGGCCGGTGCCGGTGGTGCCCAGGACCCGCGCCTGGATCGCGGCCAACATCAACGCGGCCAGCTTCCGCAACATTCACGGCGCCATAAGGATTGTCCCCGGGCAGCCCGCACGGCGGCTGCTGTCGTGGGATTTCAGCGGTCTGCGGATGCGCTACATTCGCACCCAGCCCGAAATCCGCAACGCGCGCGGCTATGCCTCGCTGCAGGACAACACCTTCACGCTGGTCGCCGAAGAGGGCGAGGTCCAGGCTCCCATGGGCGGGCGCATCGACATATCGGGCAGCGTTTTCCAGATCCCCGACGTGAGCATCAGGCACGGCGCCCCGGCGCGGCTGCGCCTGAAGGGAACCGCCAGCACGACGGCGGTGCTGTCGCTGCTTGACGCCGCGCCGTTTCGCATCCTGCGCAACACCGATTTCGGCCCCGACCTTGCCCGCGGCAAGGCCCGGTTTTCGGCGGCGATCGACTTTGACCTGAAACCGAAGATCACCTTTGGCGATGTCACGCTTGACGCCCGCGCCCGGCTTTCGGACCTGGTGTCCGACACGCTCGCGCCGGGCCATGTGCTTCGGGCGCGCGAAATGGCGCTCAGGGCGGACAATTCGGCGGTCGAGATCGAGGGGCCGGTGCGCGTGGGGCCGGTGCATGCCGATGTGCTGTGGCACCAGGACATCGCCCCCGGCAGCGATGGCAGTTCGACGCTGACGGGCAGCGTGGATCTGGGCGAAAACTTCGTCAGGGAGTTCGCCATCGGCCTGCCGCGCGGCAGCGTCTCGGGCAATGGCCGCGGGCAGTTCACGCTGACGCTGCGCCGCGGGCGGGCCCCCGGTTTCACGCTGCGCTCGGATCTGAACCGCGTGCAGCTGCGCGTGCCCCAGATCGGCTGGACCAAGCCGAAGAACGTGCGCGCAAGACTGCTGGCCGAGGGGCGGCTGGGCCGGCATCCTTCGGTGGATCTGCTCGAACTGTCCGGCGCGGGACTGGAGGCGCTTGGCGGGCGGGTCACGCTCAACGACCGGAACGAACTGGACCTGGCCAGTTTCGCGCGCCTGCGCGTGGGCGGCTGGCTGGATGCGCCGGTCACCCTTCACGGGCGGGGCGCCCGCCGCGCGCCCGAGGTCGAGGTCTCGGGCGGCACGCTGGACATCCGCAAGACCGCCCTGGCCACCGGTGGGCCGGGCGCGGGGGCTTCGGGCGAAACGGCAGCGGGCGGGGCGGCAGCGGGGGGCGGGCCGCTCACGCTGAACCTGGAAAGGGTGGTCATATCCGAAGGCATGACGCTGACCGGGTTTTCGGGGAATTTCGACACCGCCAACGGGCTCAGCGGCTTTTTCAGCGCGCGCATGAACGGGCAGGCCGCGCTGAGCGGCAAGCTTGCGCCCGCGCCCCATGGCACGCTGGTGACGCTCACCAGTGACAATGCCGGCGGGGTGTTGCGCGCCGCCGGCGTGGTCAAATATGCCAACCGGGGCAGCCTGAAACTGACCCTGACCCCGCAACCCGAAAAGGGCGAATACCTTGGCCATATGCAGATCTACGACACCCGGGTGGTGAACGCGCCGGGCCTGGCGGAACTGGTTTCGGCGATTTCCATCGTCGGGCTGCTGGACCAGCTTTCCGGCGAAGGCATCAGCTTTGACGACGTGAAGGCCGACTTCCGGCTGACCCCGCAAAAGGTGATCCTGACCCAGTCCAGCGCCGTGGGCCCGTCCCTGGGCATATCGCTGGACGGAACCTATGACCTGGCCAGCGGGAAGATGGACATGCGGGGGGTGTTTTCGCCGGTGTTTTTCCTGAACGGCATCGGACAGGTGTTTTCCCGGCGCGGCGAGGGGCTGTTCGGGTTCAGCTTCACGCTGCGCGGCACCAGCGAAAAGCCGGATGTGCGCGTCAACCCGCTGTCGATCCTGACCCCGGGGGCGTTTCGCGAAATCTTCCGCACCGCCCCGCCGGCGCCGGCCCCGGACGGGAGCAGCGGCCAGTGAAGCTTTCCGATTTCGATTTCGATA
>JALSRF010000112.1 GCA_026984895.1 Paracoccaceae bacterium | reverse complement strand
CCGGAAGAGCTGATCGCCACGCGGCCGGCGCGGCCGCGCTCGGCGTCCCGCATGCTGGTGGCCGGGGCTGACCAGCTGCACGATGCCCATGCCCGCGACCTGCCGCAATTCCTGCGCCCGGGCGACCGGCTGGTGCTGAACGACACCCGGGTGATCCCCGCGCGCCTGAGCGGGGTGCGGCGCCGGGGCACGGCGGCGGCGGGCGCGACCGGGGCGCGGATCCAGGCCACCTTGCTGGCGCCGGGCGCGAACGCCCGGTGGCGGGCGCTGGTGAAGCCGCTGAAGAAACTGCGCCCGGGCGAAACGATCGACTTCGGCGCCGGGCTCGAGGCGCGGTTCGCCGGGCGCGACGACGGGGCGGCGCTGCTGGAATTCAACCTTGAGGGCGCCGCCTTCGACGCCGCACTGAGGCGCGTCGGGGCGATGCCGCTGCCGCCCTATATCGCCGCCAGAAGAGCAGCGGATGCGCGCGATTTCGACGATTACCAGACGGTCTGGGCCCGGCGGGACGGGGCGGTGGCCGCGCCCACGGCCTCGCTTCATTTCGATGCGGCGCTGCTGTCGGCGCTGGCCGAGCGCGGGGTGACGTTCAGCCATGTGACGCTGCATGTGGGCGCGGGCACCTTCTTGCCGGTGAAGGTCGAGGACATCGCCGAGCACAGGATGCACAGCGAACGCGGCGAGATCACCGAACGCGCCGCCCGCCAGATCAACGACACCCGCCGGCGCGGCGGGCGGATCATCCCGGTGGGCACGACCGCGCTGCGCCTGCTGGAAAGTGCCGCGCGCGCCGATGGCAGCCTGGCCGCCTGGGCGGGCGAGACCGACATCTTCATCACCCCGGGGTTCCGGTTTCGCGTGGCCGATGCGCTGATGACCAATTTTCACCTGCCGAAATCGACCCTGATGATGCTGGTGTCGGCGCTGATGGGCACCGCGCGCATGCGGGCCGTCTATGCGCACGCGATTTCCCGGGGATACCGGTTCTTTTCCTATGGCGATGCCTCGTTGCTGCTGCCGCACGAGTGAACGCGCCAGCGCCAACGCGCCAAACGCGACGCGCGCTGTCGCTTTTGGGCGAACGGGCGGCAGCCATCCGCGATAGGCTGGGCCGGATGGCGGCGGTTGCGCGCCTGTGCTTTTCGGTTCCTTTCCGGTTTCTTTCCGGTTTCTTTTCGGGGCTTTTCGGGGCGGGCGGATGCTGGATGTTCTGAAATCTTCCTGGGCGCTGCTGCTGGGCATCATGCTGCTGATGATCGGCAATGGCATGCAGGGGACGCTGCTGGGGATTCGCGCCGGCATCGAGGGCTTTACCACGTTTCAGACATCGGTGGTCATGTCGGCCTATTTCGCCGGTTTTTTCGGGGGCTCGCGGGTGGCGCCGGCGCTGATCCGCCGGGTCGGGCATGTGCGGGTGTTCGCCGCGCTCGGCTCGTTCATTTCGGCGGTGCTGATCCTGTTTCCCACCCTGGCCGAGCCCGGGGCCTGGGTGATCTTGCGCGTGGCCATCGGGTTCTGTTTCTCGGGCGTCTATGTGACCGCCGAAAGCTGGCTGAACAATGCCGCCGGAAACGAGACGCGCGGCCAGGCGCTGTCGGCCTACATGGTGGTGCAGATGGTCGGGCTGGTCACGGCCCAGGGCCTGCTGACGCTGGGCGATCCGTCCGGCTTCGTGCTGTTCGTCATTCCCTCGGTGCTGGTGTCGGTTTCCTTCGCGCCGATCCTGCTGTCGGTCAGCCCGACGCCGCCGTTCGAGGCCGCCAAGCCGATGAGCCTGGGGGCGCTGTTTGCCGCCTCGCCGCTGGGCTGTGTCGGGATCTTCCTGCTGGGGGGCGTTTTCTCGGCGCAGTTCGGCATGGCGGCGGTGTTTGCCTCGCGCGCGGGGCTGGGCCTGTCGCAGACGTCGATCTTCATCGCCGCGCTTTATGCCGGCGCGCTGGTGTTCCAGTTCCCGATCGGCTA
>JALSRF010000111.1 GCA_026984895.1 Paracoccaceae bacterium | reverse complement strand
GTCCAGCGCCGCCTCGTTGATGCGGAGTCTGCCATCGCCACGACAGGCGATTTCCTCGGGGCTGAAGTTGGGCCAGCGCCAGAGTTTTTCCGGCACATCGCGCCAGTCGGCGTAGTAATGATTGGTCATGGTTTCCTCCAGAAATGAAAATCCCGCCGGTTGGCGGGCATGTGGTCGGGATAGATTGTGTCGAGGTAGCTTCAGCCGAACAGCTTCAACTTCACGGCTATGCCCGCGATCAAGGCGAGCAACAGCCCGGTGGTGATCAGGCGCACGATGGTTTGCCAGGCGGTGCGCCGCGCCATGCGCAGGCTATCGAGCAGCGTGCGCAGATCGTGGATGTCGATGGCGGCCTCGGGGCCGTCGAGGCCCACATCGGCCAGCGCGCGGCGTGCGCCCTGTTCGGCAGCGCGGGCCAGCATGGCTTCGAATTCTTCCTCGGGCATGCGGACATAGCCCGCTTCAATTTTGGGCGGGGTCATGGGGGCTCCTTGTTCAAGTTGCTTCAGCTTATTTTTGTGCCCCAGAAGGACGTGTGGTCGGCTGCGAAATAACCATCGGCAGCGCGGAAATATCCCTGTAGTTCAACCGTATCTCCGGCGCTGAGCGGCACCATGGTCTGCAGCCACAGCGCGGTGGCCAGCGATTTGTGGGCACTGGAAATCTCGCCAAACGACCCCCGGATCTCGGTTGCGCCATTGAGCACCAGGCGTGCGCGCATCCGGGCCGAAGTGCTGGCATTGACCTTGTAGAGCAGTGTTGCACCGAAGAGGTAGGTTCCACCAACCGGTGCGGTGAACAGATTTGTGGCCGCATCGAACGCCCCCTGGTCGTTTGCCTCGATCGTGTTGATGCCGATCTTCGTCCAGGTAGCGAGGCCGACGTAATTGTCGTAATTCGTATAAGCCTTGAACCGCGGGTGTCGGGGCTCGTCAACGATACCGGTGGCGCGATCGACAGCGATCGCATCAAACCAGGTCGCACCGTCCGGGCTGACTTTCAGGGTGATGTCATCGGAGCCGACCAAGCCGAGTTCGGCCCGGGCGGAAAATCCAGACTGGAACAGGAACGACAGAACGCCTGCGGCGTTTTCCTTGTTGAGCGTGTAGCGCAGATCACCATTGCCGCCTTCGGCCAGAGTCAACGCAGTCCAGAGCGCCGCGTTCAGCTTGGCGGCGAACGGGTTGGCGGCATCGGCCGTCGTCCCGAGACCCAGCCGGGTCAGGTTCTGCAACGCCTCCGGCGTCACGCCGATCCAGGACACCCCATCAAAGACGAGGAGCAATCCTTCGTCCTCGATCCAGAGCCGCCAGCCGACTTGCGGGATCAGGCGCAACCATGCCCCGCCGGAAAACAGCGCAAGATCGCCATCCCAACCGGCCCAGGCACCAGTTGCCCCGGCGGCGGCAAGGTAACGGTCACCCTCGGCGGGGCTGCCCGGCGGTGATGCAAGATCCCGGTCAAGGACCGAGAGTTGCACCAGTCCATCCAGTTGGGAAAGCGCCTCGTTGACGGTGACATGTTTTTGCGCCTGCGCGGCGGCCAGATAGGGTAAGGACAGGTTCGGTGTGTTGGTCATAGGCTTTCCTTGATGGTGAGAGTTTTGAGGTGCGGCACACCCCGACCGAGCGCGCCGATCTGGGTGATACGAACGGAAAGACTGCTGACAGGTCCGCCGAAATCGGCAGCCTGCATGGCGGAGGTGTAGGTGAAGGCCGAGGTGGAAAGGTCGGAAACTGTGCGCACCACGTTGGCCGCGTTCAGAAATTCCAGTTCATAGGTCTCGGTGGCTTCCGACATCGGCGCATCCGCCAGCACCCAACTGTCGGCCGAGAGCGCCCGGTCGCGCCGGATCCAACGGATCGCGAGATCACCGTTCGCGAGCCTGCGCATGCGCGCCTGTGCCGGAGCGAACGGCATCAACCCGCGCCCCGAGGGCGTGAAGGAAAGCGCGTGCATGATGGTGTCAGAAGGCGCGGCATTGCCCGGCCCGATGCGCCAGTTCCACGGCAGGCCGAGATCGGCCTCGCTGATCGGCAGAGATTGCACCGCACTGTCCAGCACCACCACCCGCGCGCCAGAGGGCGCCGGGTTGCCCATGGCATCCTCGGTGCCGCGTTGGCCGCGCAGCAGGCGGGTCAGGCGATACCGGCCGCTTGAGACCAGATCCGCAGTGCCAAACTGGATGATCTCCCAGACGCCCGGTGCGCTTTCCACGGCCAGGGCATTGGCGCCGTTGAGCAGTTCGGTGTCGGTGACACTGACCAGCGTGCCTGAGGCGAGATCGACCAGCAGCGCGCTGCCCATATCGAAGCGCCAGAGCGGCCCGGTGGGCAAGTCGGCTGCCAATGTTCCCATATACGCAGGCGTGCCCACCGTATCGAGCAGCACAAAGCCGGATGTGGTGGCACTGCGCCAGACGGCTGCAGTACCGTACCACGGATTGGCAAATACCGCCGCATAGGGCCGATGCGCCGGAACCGTGTCAGAGATCTGCGGCAGGTCCATCAGCGCCACTTCTGCCGGGCCGAACACCGTTGGCGATGGCAAGGACGCCGGCCGGTATTGCCCGGGCGGCAGATCGTAGACCTTTGCATCAGCGCGAATGGCCTCGATCGCCCGCGCCCCGGCGTCCGCAATGCGCGTGATGCGGTAATCGATCAGCCGACCGTCATGGCTGAGGCTCACGACATCGCCCGGATCAAGTCGCAACAGCGAGGGCGGCAGCTTTGCCGTCAGCGTCTCGCGCCCGACCCAGGCCTCCATCAGGGCGCGGCGGCAGCGACGGTCGGCCTCTTCCAGACTGACCGCCAGGGGAAAGCTCTCCGAGGAAACCCGCGCCGCCTGCACGGTGGTCCGGCGGGCCTCGACCGTGGCGGCATCAAATTCCTCATCCGCCCGCACCAGCTGCCATTTGAGCGCCTGGGGCAATTCTGTCTCCTGGCCCCGGGTGAGTTCCATCACTTCACCAGCACCGTTTGCAACCATCTGATCCGGCGCAATGGTCGCTATCGGTGCCCGGCCACGGGCACGAAACACGATCTTGCCGCCGGTCTCGATGGCATCAAACCCGAAATGGCGCGCGAGAGTGGCAATTGACGCCCGCGGGCTTTCCAGTGCAGACACCACGTAACCCGGCACGATGTCGGAAAGCTCCGAAACATCCACCTGTGTGTCCGGCAGCCCCGCCGCTCGACACAGATCCCGCACCAGCGCCCCAAGGCCCACAGCACCCAGCCGCCCGGTCAGCCAGTGCCCCAGCCGCCAGTTCGGGGCGTCGGCCCAGATGTCCTCGCGCGCCGGAAAGTCCGGAAAGGGCCGCGCGTCCCAGGTCCAGACCGCCGCCTCGTTCATCTCGATCATCGGCTTGCCGGTAACGGTGGAAACGGGGTTGTTGGCCGCATCCCCCCAATATCCCAGCATCACCTCGAGATAGCGCCGCTGCAGGGCTTCGTCCTGCCAGCCGCGGGAGAAATATGGCAACGCGCTTTCCGAAGACTTCGGGTCATAGAACACGTTCGGCTGGTTGGTGCCGCGATCCACGGCAGGACAGCCGAGCTCCGTAAACCGGATCGGCTTTGATTCTGGCACCCATGCGGTCGGGCTGGGGTTCTCCACCCCGCCGGGCCGGTCATAATGCGGATTGCTCCACCAGGCCCGGATGTCCTTGGGGCGGAAGACCCAGGGCTTGCCGTAGGTTCCGTCCGAGATTGCCGTGCGTGTTTGCGCCTGGCGGTCGGCGGTGCTGGCATAGAACCAGTCGAACTGCTCCCCGCCCTCGATATTGGTCTTGAGGTAGGCGAGATCCCGCACCCCGCTCCAACCGGCTTGCGCATCGAGGTGTCCAGTACCATCCCGCCAGTCGCTGAGCGGCAGATAATTGTCGATGCCGATGAAATGCACATCCGGTGACGCCCAGAGGGGATCGAGGTGGAAAAACACGTCGTTTGACCCGTCCTTCGGTTGATGCCCGAAATATTCGCTCCAGTCGGCGGCATAACCAACGAAGCCGGAAGTGACAGCGGCATTGGCCAGCGAGAACTGCACCGACGGGTTGGAAACCGTGATCCCGTCGGTCATGATGATCTGCAGCTGTACCCAGCGGCTGCCTGGTGGAACGGTTCCGCTGCCACTGGTGGGCACGGTGGTGTTGGTTGCATCCGAATAGCTACGCTGGTCGAAAATCAGCGGCGCATAGGCCGGCATAAAATCAGGCGCACCGTTCGCATCCGGCAGGCCAAAGGCGCGCAGCTGCAAATA
>JALSRF010000110.1 GCA_026984895.1 Paracoccaceae bacterium | reverse complement strand
GTGGCCCATCGGTGACGGTGCACCCCGACGACGGTGCGCCCCTCAGCACCGCTGCGGCGCCGTGAAAGGGGATCAAGACATGGGAAAGCTTCCCGCGCAGGCGCGCGTGGTCATTGTCGGCGGCGGTGTGGCCGGCGCCTCGGTCGCCTATCATCTGGCCCGGCTGGGCTGGCGGGACGTGGTGCTGCTGGAGCGACGCCAGCTGACCTGCGGCACCACCTGGCATGCCGCCGGGCTGATCGGGCAGTTGCGCGCCAGTGCCAACATGACCCGGCTGGCGAAATACACGCAGGAGCTCTACGCCGGCCTCGAGGCCGAAACCGGCATCGCCACCGGGATGGAGCGCTGCGGCTCTATCTCGGTCGCGCTGAGCGACGAGCGCCACGAGGAACTGCTGCGCCTGGCTTCGATGGCGCGCGGTTTCGGGCTTGAGGCCGAGGTGATCGACACCGCCGAGATCGCGCGGCGTTATCCGCACCTGAACACCGAAGGCGTGTGCGGCGGGCTCTGGCTGCCCAGCGACGGGCAGTGCGATCCGGCCAATGTGGCGATGGCCATGATCCGGGGCGCGCGCCGCAACGGGGTGAAGGTTTTCGAAGGAATGCGCGTCAGCGCCATCGGCACGGCGCGCGGCCGGGTGCGCTCGGTCCGGGTGCAGCCCGAAGGCGGGGAGGACCCGGTGGAGATCGCCTGCGAACATGTGGTCAACTGTGCCGGCATGTGGGCGCGCGATCTCGGCGAGATGGTCGGCGCGACGGTGCCGCTGCATGCCTGCGAACACTTTTACATCGTCACCGAGCCGATCAGGGATCTCGGCCGGCTGCCGGTGCTGCGGGTGCCCGACGAATGCGCCTATTACAAGGAAGATGCGGGCAAGATCCTGCTGGGCGCCTTCGAGCCGGAGGCCAAGCCCTGGGGCATGGACGGCATCCCCGACGATTTCTGCTTTGACCAGCTGCCCGAGGATTTCGACCATTTCGAACCGATCCTGAGCGCGGCGGTCGAACGCATGCCGCTGCTGGCGGAGACCGGGATTCATACCTTCTTCAACGGCCCCGAAAGCTTTACGCCCGACGACCGCTACTACCTTGGCGAAACGCCCGAGGTGGCGGGGTTCTGGGTGTGCTGCGGCTTCAACTCGGTGGGCATCCAGTCGGCTGGGGGCGCCGGCATGGCGCTGGCTGCCTGGATGGACGAAGGCGCGCCGCCGTTTGACCTGTGGGATGTGGACATCCGCCGCGCGCAGCCGTTCCAGAGCAACCGCCGCTACCTGCGCGCGCGCGTCAGCGAAACGCTGGGGCTGCTTTATGCGGACCATTTCCCCTATCGCCAGCCCGCGACCGCGCGCGGCGTGCGCCGCTCGCCGGTGCACCGCGAACTGGCCGAGCGCGGCGCCGTCTTCTCGGAGCTGGCCGGCTGGGAGCGCCCCGGCTGGTTTGCCGAGCCCGGCCAGGAGCGCGCCTGGCATTACTCGTGGCGGCGCCAGCGCCAGAACTGGTTCGAAAACGCCGCCCGCGAACACATGGCGGTGCGCCAGGGGGTGGGGCTGTTCGACATGAGCAGCTTTGGCAAGATCCGGGTCGAGGGAAGCGACGCCTGCGCCTTTCTGGAGCGCATCTGCGCCAACCGCATCGACGTGGAAACCGGGCGTATCGTCTACACCCAGATGCTGAACGCGCGCGGCGGCATCGAATGCGACCTGACGGTGACCCGGCTGGCCGAAACCGCGTTTTTGCTGGTGGTGCCGGCGGCGTCGTTGCAGCGCGATCTGGCCTGGCTGCGCCGCCATCGGCGCGACGAGGAACGCCTGGTGATCAGCGACGTGACGGCGGGCGAGGCGGTCTTTGCGGTGATGGGGCCGCGGGCGCGCGACGTGCTGTGCCGCGCCTGTGCAAACGACTTCGGGAATGACGCGCATCCTTTTGGAACGGCACGGGAAGTCGAGATAGGCATGGGGCTGGCGCGTGCCCACCGCGTGACCTATGTGGGCGAACTCGGCTGGGAGATCTACGCCAGTGCCGACCAGGCGGCGCATGTGTTCGAAACCCTGGTCGAGGCCGGAGCCCCAAGCGGGCTGAAGCTGTGCGGAATGCTGGCGCTGGACAGCCTGCGCATCGAAAAGGCCTATCGTCACTTCGGCCATGACATCACCGACGAGGACCATGTGCTTGAGGCCGGGCTGGGCTTTGCGGTGAAGACGGACAAGGGCGATTTCATCGGCCGCGAGGCGGTTCTTGCCAGGCGCGAAAGCGGGCCTGAGCGGCGCCTGCTGCAGTTTCTGCTGCAGGACCCCGAGCCGCTGCTCTACCACAACGAACCCATCGTGCGCGACGGCGTGCCGGTGGGCTACCTGAGCTCGGGCGCCTATGGTCATGCGCTTGGCGGTGCGGTCGGGCTGGGCTATGTGCCCTGCAAGGGCGAAACCACGTCCGCGCTGCTGGCCTCGGACTACCAGATCGAGGTTGCCGGGCGCCTCGTTGCCGCCACGGCCAGCCTGAAGCCGCTCTACGATCCGGCCTCGCAACGGGTGCGCGGCTGACGCGGGACGGGGGCCCGCGGGGTGCCGGCTGCGGGGCGCGGCGCAGGCTGCTCAGGGGGCTGGGGCTGCTGGCGGGGTGCGCGTTTCTCGCAGCCGGCGGCCATGGGCCGGGCGCGTGCACAGCGCGCAACGGGTGCGCAGTTGACGCGGGACGGGGTCTTTCGGATTGGGCGGCGGTGCTTCGGGCAGGCCGTTCCGGCTTGAAATTCAGGAAAACGCCGAAAAGACAAACCATTGCGGACTGAAATTGAAGCTCTGCATCAGCTGTCGTCCGCCGGCAGAACCGGTGCGCTGCGCTGCAGGCAGAGCTCGGCGTCGGAAAACCGCCAGGGTCCGCGCACGCCCGGCACGCCTTCGGGGGCGATCTGCATGCCGCGGTGCCGGACCTGCGCGTTTTCGAAGGCCTGCGCGACGGTGTTGATCGGTCCCGCCGGCACGCCCGCGGCCTCAAGCGCATCAAGCAGCCGGTCGCGCGGCCAGCGCGCCAGGGTGGCGCCCAGTTCGTCGCGCAGCGCGTCGCGGTTGCGCACCCGCAGCCGGTTGGTTGCAAACCGCGCATCCTGCGCCAGTTCGGCCCGGTCGATCGCCGCGCAGCAGCGGCGGAACTGGGCATCGTTTCCGACCGCCAGTATCATGTGGCCGTCGGCCACCGGGAACACCTGATAGGGGGCGATGTTGGGGTGCTCGTTGCCAAGGCGCGTCGGGCTGCGGCCGGTGACAAGGTAGTTCATGGCCTGATTCGCCAGCGCCGCCAGCGCGCAATCCAGCAACGACATGTCCAGGTGCTGCCCCCGCCCGGTGCGGTGGCGCTGCTCGACCGCCGCCAGGATCCCGATTGCACCGTAAAGCCCCGTGATCACGTCGGTAATCGCAACGCCGACCTTCTGCGGCTCGCCCGTCGGCGCACCGGTGATCGACATCAGCCCCGACAGCCCCTGCATCAGGAAATCATAGCCGGCGCGCCCGGCCAGCGGCCCGTCCTGGCCGAAACCGGTAATGGAACAGTAGATCAGCCGCGGGTTCAGCGTTTTCAGGCTGTCGTAGTCGAGACCGTATTTCTTCAGCCCGCCGACCTTGAAATTTTCAATCAGGATATCGGCGTCGCGCACAAGATCCAGCACGCGCGCGCGCCCTTCGGGGGTGCGAAAATCGGCCACCACCGAGCGTTTCCCCCGGTTGGCGGCATAGAAATAGGCGGCCGAGCGGTCGCCGTCGCGCTCGACGAAGGGCGGGCCCCAGCGCCGCGTGTCGTCGCCTTCGGGGCTTTCCACCTTGATCACCTCGGCGCCCAGATCGGCCAGCGCCTGCCCGATCCAGGGCCCCGCCAGGATGCGGGCAAGTTCGACCACCTTCAGCCCGTCAAGCGGGGTCATCGGCGGGCCCTTGCGGATGGGCGCGCGGGTGGGCGCGCGGGTGGGCGTGCGGACTGGCGTGCGGACTGGCGTGCGGGCGGTCCTGTCACGGCGGGGCGGGGCGCATGGCCTGCACGGGCCGGCTCGGTCAGCGTCATCTGGCGTTCTCCTGTCCCGGGGCACAATAGCGCGGGGGGCGGCATTTGCAACGCGTCCAACGCGGCGCACATGACGCAACGGGCATGTTGCCCGGCTCTTGCGGCAATGCTACCAGCAGGCAGGGGAATCGCACAGGTGCAGGCTCCGGTGTCCAGGCGTTTCGTTGCGGGGCGTTTCGTTGCGGGTGTTCGTTTCGGGCGTGCGTTCCGCGGCGTTTCGTTCCGCGGCGTTTCGTT
>JALSRF010000109.1 GCA_026984895.1 Paracoccaceae bacterium | reverse complement strand
AAGGGCGTGGAAACGGTAGCGGCCCTCGCCCAGCGCTTCGGCCCTGCCGATGCCGGGGCGGTCGATGTGATAGCCGATGACGGTCATGTCCTCGGCCACGATCCTGTCCAGCAGGCGGGCGCGGGTGGCCGCGGCCATGGCCCGGTTCTGATCCGGGCCCGAGTGCCACTGCGGGCGCTCGAAGCCCATGTGCCGGTCGGTGATCGCATCGCCCAGCACCAGCACCTGCCGGCCCGCAGCCTGGATGGCGAACGAATAGTGGCCGGGGCTGTGGCCGAATGTCGGGATCGCCAGAACGCCGGGCAGAAGCTCGCGTTCTCCCTCGAACAGCCGGAACGCATCCGCACCCATCATGTCCAGTCGCCGCCGCGCGCCGACGGCAAAGGAGACACGGGCCTCGCCGATCCGGTTCACGGTATCCGGGTCCGACCAGTAGGCGAATTCCCCGCGCCCCATCATGTGTTCGGCGGCGGGGTAGACCGGATCGTCGAAATCGTCGAGCACGCCCCACAGGTGGTCCGGGTGGCCGTGGGTGAAAATCACATGGGTGACATCCCCGGGGGTCACGCCGATTTCGTCGAGCGCCCGGACGAGTTCGCCGGCGCTTTGCTGAAACCCGCTGCCCGAGCCGGCGTCGAACAGCACCGTGCGCGTGCCGTCGCGCAGGATCGTCACGTTGCAGGGGCGGGAGACGCGCTTGGGGATGGCGTCCTGGCCGTATCGGGCCAGCAGACGGGCCAGCTGCTTTTGCGGGGCGGGGCCGAAGACGAATTTCCCCGGCAGCGTGATGCTGCCGTCCGACAGGCTGTCGATGCGCATGCCCGCGGCCTCGATGGTGCCCAGCGACCAAAGGCGTGCCGGCAGCCCGGCGGCCAGCGCGGCAGCGCCGGAGGCGGTCAGGAAGTGCCGGCGGCTGATCTTCATCGCGGCCACTTTCGTTGTGCCCGGGGCTGGCCGGGGCGGGGCCGGGTCATGGGCGCGCCGCCTCGGCCGCCTCGCGGATGGCGCGGATATTCTCGCCGTAGACCCCGGGCTTGTCCACCGAGCCGCCGCGGAACACCGCAGAGCCTGCCACCAGCACGTCGGCGCCCGCGGCCACAACCAGCGGCGCGGTCGTCGGATCAACACCGCCGTCGATTTCGATATGCACCGGACGATCGCCGATCATGTTGCGCAATTCGCGTATCTTGCCCGTCATGTCGATGAACTTTTGCCCGCCGAAACCGGGGTTCACGGTCATCACGCAGATCAGGTCCACGCTGTCCATCAGCTCGGCGGCGGCGCTGGCCGGGGTGCCCGGGTTCAGCGCAAGCCCGGCCTTCATCCCGGCGCCGCGGATTGCCTGCAACGTGCGGTGGATGTGGGGCCCGGCTTCCAGATGCGCGGTAAGAACGTCGGCGCCGGCATCGGCATAGGCGTCGATGTACTGGTCGACCGGCGAAATCATCAGGTGCACGTCCATCACGGTTTTCACATGCGGGCGAAACGCTTTCACGGCGGGCGGGCCGAAGGTGAGGTTGGGCACGAAATGCCCGTCCATCACGTCCACATGCACCCAGTCGCAGCCCTGCGCCTCGATGGCCTGGATTTCCTCGCCAAAATTGGCGAAGTCGGCGGAAAGGATCGACGGGGCGATCTTGATGGAGCGGTCAAAGGACATGGCGGGGCTTTCTGGTTGGGGGCGTTGAAGCACAGGCGATTCGCACCGCCTGCGCCGGATTTATCCTGTTCGCGTGGCTCATGCAGCCGAATTGATCCGCAGCGCTTCGCGCCAGCCCGGATAGATCTTGTCGGCGTCGCCCGGGAAGCTTTCGAAGGCGCGGGCGAATTCCTTGTGCTCCTTGGCGAACTCGAGCGGATCGGCGCCTTCTTTCCAGCACTGCTCGGCCTGGCGCAGGCTGGTCGCGCCGGCGGCCGCCCCGTCGATATGGCCGAAACTGCCGCCACCGGCGGTCAGGATCAGGTTCGAGTGGCCCAGGTTTTCAAAGAAACCCGGCATCCGAAGCGCGTTCATCCCGCCCGAAATGATCGGCGTCGTCGGGTTCATGCCCAGCCATTCCTGATGATAGAACGGCCCGTCCACGCTGTCCTCGGTGATCATGTGGGCGATGATGGTGTCGTCCTTGTCGCCCTCCATCTTGCCATAGCCCATGGTGCCCACATGGATGCCCGAGGCCCCCTGCAGACGCGCCATCTTGGCCAGCACGAAGGCGGTATAGCCGCGCATCGCACTGGGGCTGGTGACGGCCCCGTGGCCGGCGCGGTGGTAGTGCAGATACTGGCGCGGGAAGGTGCGCCGCGCGGTGGTGATCGCCTGCGGCCCGGCGACATAGCCATCAACCAGGAAGGCGCAATGGTCGGCATCGGGGCCGAAGGTTTCCAGGATGTATTCGCCGCGCGCGATGGACTCGTGGTAATCGTCGGCGGTGATGTTCCAGGAAAACAGCTTGGCCTCGCCGGTTTCGTCCTGCGCGCGCGCCATGGCGTCGCGCACCAGGCGGACGGTTTCCTTGAACGGCGCGAACACCTGGTTGCCCTGCGGTTCGTCGTTCTTGATGAAATCGCCGCCCAGCCAGAATTCATGGCAGGCATCGGCGAATTTCTGCGGGCGCAGCCCCAGCTTGGGCTTGATGATGGTGCCGACGATGAAGCCGCCGTCCACCACCGGGCGTCCCAGCACCCGCCACAGGTCCGAAATCGTCGTCGAAGGCCCGTCGAACAGACGCAGATAGGCCGGCGGGATGTAGAAATCGTGCATCTTGGCATAGGCGATATCGCCCATGCCCTGGTTGTTGCCGATGGTGAGCGTCAGGAAAGATGCCAGCATTGCCCGCCCGTCGATCACGTTGCGGTCGAACAGTTCGATCGGGTAGGCGATCTTCATGATCTCTTTCGCCTCGTCGATCTCGTAGACCAGCGCATCGACCCCGCGGGTGAAATCGTCGGTGGTGGACACTTCCACATTGGTCCCGGTCGAGCTTTCGGCGGCAAAGTGGGCGGCGGTTTCAAGATAGCCGCCAAAGCCCGCTTTCGGTTTCATGACATATGCGACAAGAACGTGCTTGCCTGCCGCGATCAGATCGGCTTCATTCAGGCTCAGATCGGCATAACGGTCTGACTGGTCCATCTGGTATCTCCTCTTGGATCGGTTGTCAGTTGTGGACCGGCGGGCAGTCTGTGGAAGGGAGGCCCGCCGGTTTCAGTTTCAGGCGGTTTTCGGGTCGAGCGAGCCGTCGGCGTAGCGCCTGGCCATCTCGTCCATGTCGATCACCTTGATCTTGGAGGCGTTGCCGGCGGTGCCGAAACGCTCCAGCCGGTCCTTCACCAGCTTTTCCATTTCCTCCATCGCCGGGATCATGAACTTGCGCGGATCAAACTGGGTCGGCTGCTCCTGCGCCACCTTGCGGAACTGGCCGGTCAGCGCCATGCGGTTGTCGGTGTCGATGTTCACCTTGCGCACGCCCGACTTGATGCCCTTTTCGATTTCCTCGACCGGAACGCCGTAGGTCTGGGGCATCTCGCCGCCGAATTCGTTGATCAGGTCCTGCAGATATTGCGGCACGCTGGAAGAGCCGTGCATCACCAGGTGCACGTTGGGGATCTTCGCGTGGATCTCGGCGATGCGGTCCATTGCCAGGATGTCGCCGGTGGGCTTGCGCGAGAACTTGTAGGCCCCGTGGCTGGTGCCGCAGGCGATGGCCAGCGCGTCCACCTTGGTCTTTTCCACGAAATCGCGGGCCTGATCCGGGTCGGTCAGCAGGTCTTCGCGGCTGAGCTTGCCCTCGGCGCCCGAGCCGTCTTCCTTGGCCGCTTCGCCGGTCTCCAGGCTGCCGAGTACGCCCAGTTCGCCCTCGACCGAGGCGCCCACCCAATGGGCCATGCGCGCGACGCGTTCGGTGATCTCGACGTTGTATTCGTAAGAGGCGGGCGTCTTCATGTCGGCTTCCAGAGAGCCGTCCATCATCACGCTGGTGAACCCGTGGCGGATCGCGCTCAGGCAGGTGGCTTCGTTGTTGCCGTGGTCCTGGTGCATGCAGATCGGGATGTCAGGGAACATTTCCGACAGCGCCTGGATCATGTGGCGCAGCATGATGTCGCCCGCATAGGAACGCGCACCGCGGCTGGCCTGCATGATCACCGGCGCGTCACAGGCGGCAGCGCCGCGCATGATCGCCAGACCCTGCTCCATGTTGTTGATGTTGAAAGCCGGCACGCCATAGTCGTTCTCGGCGGCGTGGTCCAGCAATTGTCTGAGCGTAATCAATGCCATGTGTGTCTCTCCTCAAGCGTT
>JALSRF010000108.1 GCA_026984895.1 Paracoccaceae bacterium | reverse complement strand
ACGATGTTCGGGTGGTCCAGCTTTGCAAGCTGGCGCGCCTCGCGCAGGAACAGGCGCACGACGGCGCGAAAATCGCTCTGCTGGTCGCGCGCGCGCGCCCGCACCACGTTGTTTTCGCGGGTGCAGAAGGTGGCCGGAAAACATTCCTTGATGACAACGGTGCGCTCAAGGCTGTCGGAGGCCAGGTAGGTCATCCCGAAGCCGCCGCTGTTCAGGAATTCCTCGATGACATACTGTCCCCGCAACAGCGTCGTGCCGGGTTTCAATTCGTCATTGAAAACGCCCCCGGGATCATCAACTGTTGCCTTCGTATTCATAAACCGCCCACCAGTTCATAAGGATTGCCGACCTCCGCAGAGCGGACGCCGAGCGCCCGTCAGGCTTGCGCAGGAAGGTGTCAAAACGATGGACCGAGAAGGAAAACCGGTGTCGAAACTGTGGCGATTTCATGATCGCCCCCCCAATCGGCGGGAGTCCGCCGGGATTGTTTCGGCAATTTTTCCGCATCTGCCCCGGGGGTTTGACCGACCGCGCGCAAGCGGCAAGGGGCGCGGGCGGCGCGGGGCGAGGGCAGGGGCGGGGCGGAGACACGGGCGGCGCGGG
This sequence comes from Paracoccaceae bacterium, assembly GCA_026984895.1. Classification (GTDB taxonomy): domain Bacteria; phylum Pseudomonadota; class Alphaproteobacteria; order Rhodobacterales; family Rhodobacteraceae; genus JAJRUE01. The sequence goes on along the minus strand of JALSRF010000108.1, from coordinate 3,689 downwards.
GCGCTATCGCCTGTTGCGCCTGATGGCGTCGCGCGCACGCCAGGCGATCCAGTCCTCGGGGGTGTCCAGATCGGTGGTCGCATGATCATCGGGAAGGCGGATGAAACAGGTGTTCTCGCCATCCAGAAGGACGCGCGCACCGGTATCGCCGCGCAGCCGGGCAAGGCGCGCGAACAGGCGCGCCGGCAAGATGACGGGGTTGCCGCGCCGGCCCGCGGCGTCGGTGGCGCGCAACGGGTGGCGGGCGCCAAGCTCGGCAAAATGGGTGAGCATCAGGTTCAGGTCCTCGGTGGTGACCTCGGGCATGTCGGCGGGCAGGACCAGCACCCCCTGCACGCCCTCGGGCAACGACCGCACGCCGGCCCTGAGCGAAGCCGCCATGCCGCTTGCCGCGTCGTGAACCGGAACCAGCGTGACCGGGCGCGCGGCCAGGGCGCGCGTGCGTTCGTGGCTGTCGGTGGGCACGGTGACAAACACCGGCGCGCCGGTGGCCAGCGCCCGGCCGGTCACCAGGCTGATCAGATCGACCCCGTCGATGCGCTCCAGCAGCTTGTCGCCGCCGCGCATGCGCGACGAGGCGCCGGCAGCGAGGATCAGGATGGGAACGCTGTCGGACACCGCCGCGCGCCGCCGGCTCAGCGTTCGGGGATCAGCCCGCGCGGGCTGAAACGCAAAACCAGAAGCAGGATCAGCCCCATGGTCAGCAGCCGCATGTGCGCGGCGCTTTCGATCAGGTGCTGTTTCAGCGCCGAGCCTTCGGGCAGGCCGGCGGTGATCACGTTCATCAGCCACAGCCCGATCGGCTCGACCTCGACCCAGAGGAACCAGATCAGGAAGCCGCCCAGCACCGCGCCCCAGTTGTTGCCCGAGCCGCCGACCACGACCATGACCCAGATCAGGAAGGTAAAGCGCAGCGGCTGGTAGGTTCCCGGCGTCAGCTGCCCGTCGAGCGTGGTCATCATCGCCCCCGCGATGCCCACCACCGCCGACCCGAGCACGAAGATCTGCAGATGCCGCCCGGTCACGTCCTTGCCCATGGCTTCGGCCGCCTCCTCGTTGTCGCGGATGGCGCGCATCATCCGTCCCCAGGGCGAATGCAGCGCCTTTTGCGACAGCCAGATCAGCGCCAGCAGCACCAGCGCGAACAGCACCGCGTAAAGCAGCTTTACCGCGACCGAAGACCCGGTCACCGGATCGACCCCCAGGGCCTGCATCCGCGAAAGGAACCAGGGCGAGCGCTGCAGCGCGATCTCGTAGGGCACGACGAAGGGGCGCGGGATGCCGGTCACGTTCTTCACCCCACGCGAAAGCCAGTCCTCGTTCTTCAGCACGGCGATGATGATTTCGGCAATCCCCAGCGTGGCAATCGCCAGATAGTCCGAGCGCAGCCCCAGCGCGGTCTTGCCCACGATCCAGGCCGCGCCCGCCGCCAGCAGCCCGCCCACGGGCCAGCCGATCAGCACCGGCAGCCCCAGCCCGCCGAGATAGCCGGTGCCCGCCGGGTTGACCGCCTCGATCGCCGCCACCGCCGGATCGAACAGCCAGCGGAACAGGAAAAACCCCGCCACCAGCAGCGCCGTAAGCAGAAGGCCGCGCTTCGGGCCGGGGCGCAGGCGTTTCCACAGCGCCACCGCCGCGCCGATCGTGGCCGCCGCGACGCCAAGCGCCAGCAGCGCCCGCGCGCCGCCCGCGCTCCAGGCTTCGCCCACCGGCGGCATCGAAACCAGAACCGCCCCCAGCCCTCCGAGGGCGACGAAGCCCATGATCCCGACGTTGAACAGCCCGGCATAGCCCCATTGCATGTTCACGCCCAGGGCCATGATCGCGCTGATCAGCCCCATGTTCAGAAGCTTCAGCGCCACGGTCCAGCTCTGCATGAAACCGGTCGTCACGATCAGCGCGAAGACGACACCGAACAGCAGCGGATTCTTGAATGCAGGCTTCATACCGCTTTCCCCTTGAAGAGCCCCGTGGGCCTGAACAGCAGCACGATGATCAGGATCGCGAAGCTGACGGCGAACTTGTAGTCGGTGGACATCAGCTGCACGAGCCCGTCCGGCTCCAGGCTGTCGGGCAGCAGATAGACCAGCACCTTTTTCCAGGCATAGGTCACGGTCACCTCGGAAAAGGCGATGACGAACCCGCCGGCAATCGCCCCGACCGGGTTGCCCAGCCCGCCGACGATGGCCGCGGCAAACATCGGCAGCAGCAGTTGGAAATAGGTGAACGGCTTGAAGCTCTTGTCCAGCCCGTAGAGCACGCCCGCGATGGTCGAAAGCGCGCCGACGATCATCCAGGTATACAGCACCACGCGCTCGGGGTTGATGCCCGAAAGCAGCGCCAGGTCCTCGTTGTCGGAAAAGGCGCGCATGGACTTGCCGGTGCGGGTGCGGTTGAGAAACCAGAACAGCGCCGCCACCACGATGATTGCGGTGACGACGGTAATCCCGGCGCTGGTCTTGATCGCCAGGCCCTCGCGCAGGCCGGTCATGGCCTTGAAATCGCGCGCCTTGATCAGAAAGCGCAGCCCATCGGCAAAGCGCTGGTCATCGGGACCGATGATGAAGCGGACCAGGCCGTTCATGATGAACATCACCCCGAGCGACACCATCACCAGGATGATGGGCGCGGCCTTTTTCCGGCGGTAGAAGCGGTAGACCAGCCGGTCGGTGCCGACCAGAAGCGCCATGGTCGCGACGATGCCGAAGGGCAGCGCCAGAAGCGCCGTGGGCAGCGGGCCGAAGCTGACGCCCATGTCCTGAAACCACCAGGTCACCAGGATCGTCACCATGGTGCCGAAGGCCATGACGTCGCCATGGGCGAAATTCGAAAACCTCAGAATGCCGTAGACCAGCGTGATCCCCAGGGCGCCAAGCGCCAACTGGCTGCCATAGGAGATTGCGGGAACCAGCACGAAATTCGCCAGCGCCACGAATGCGTTGAGCAGGTCCATCAGCGATGCTCCGGTTCGGGTGGCAACGCGGCGCCGGCGGCGCGCGCCAATGTCGTGGCGATTTCGGATGCGACGCCAAGGACGACCGCAAAAACCGCATCCAGCAGGCCCCGTTCGACCGCCCGGGCCGCGCCCGTCTGTGCCAGGGTTTTCGCGAGCGGAACATACGGATCGTGCAACAGGCCGAAATACATCGCAAGACCGGCAAGGACGCGCAGCAGGCCGAAGATCAGCAGCCCCCAGGCCAGAATGCGCGCGATACGGGTAAAGAACATGTTCTCAACCTCCCAGAAAGGATTTGCGCACTTCCGGGTCTTCCAGAAGGGCCTTGCCGCTGTCGGTATAGGCATTGCGCCCCTGCACCAGGACATAGCCCCTGTCGGCGATGGCCAGCGCCTGGCGGGCGTTCTGTTCCACCATCAGGATGGAAATGCCGGTGCGCGCCACCTCGATGATCCGGTCGAACAGTTCGTCCATCACGATCGGGCTGACGCCCGCCGTCGGCTCGTCCAGCATCAGCACCTTGGGCTGGGTCATCAGCGCGCGGCCCACGGCAACCTGCTGGCGCTGACCGCCGGACAACTCGCCCGCGGCCTGGCGGCGCTTGTCGCGCAGGATCGGGAACAGCTCGAACACCTGCTCCAGCGTGCCCGAGATGTCGTCGCGGCGCAAGAAGGCGCCCATCTCCAGGTTTTCCTCGACCGTGAGCGACGTGAAGATGTTCGCGGTCTGCGGC
>JALSRF010000107.1 GCA_026984895.1 Paracoccaceae bacterium | reverse complement strand
GGAAGCGTGCCGTTCGGGACACCCGGTGCAATCGTTGCCGCCGACACCCTTTTCCCGCCGCCCGCTCCGGTGCGAACGATCCAGCCCTCGACCTCGCGCCGTGCCGCCGCCGGCCAGGTGGCGTCGCACACCTCATGGAGGCGCGACACGTCGGGCAGGCTCATGACCGGGCCTCAGGGAACATCCTGGCGAGGCGCCGCACGGCCCTGTCCACCAGCGCCGGATCGGCGCCCCGAACCACGATGCTGGTGCCATGGATCCCTTCGTGCCGGAACGGGTAGGAACCGATGGAAAGTTCGGGAAACTCGCCGGCAAGCCGGGCAAGCGGGGCGGCAATTTCGCTTTCGCCGCGATCGAGGCGAAGCGTGCGGCTGGAAAGCACCTGCCCGCCTTCGAGTTGCTTCAGGACCGAGGCGACCATCGCCTCGAACACCGCCGGGACGCCCGCCATCACATGCACATTGCCAAGGCTGAAACCCGGCGCGCCGGATACCGGGTTGTCGATCAGTTCGGCATCGCCGGGAATGCGCGCCATGCGCAGGCGGCCGGGCGTCATCTGCATTCCCGCCGCCCGGTAGTGCGCCTCGAGAACGGCGCGGGCGTCCGCGCGCACCGCAAGCGTCACGCCGAATGCCTCGGCCACGGCTTCGGCCGTGATATCGTCATGGGTGGGGCCGATACCGCCCGATGTGAACACATGGTCATGGGTGTCTCGCAGCGCGTTCAGCGCGCCGACGATGGCCTCGGTGCTGTCGCCGACCACGCGCACCTCCTTCAGGTCGATGCCCTTTTGCGTCAGCGCCCGGGCCAGAAAGCGGGTGTTGCGGTCCTGTGTGCGCCCTGAAAGGATTTCGTCACCGATGATCAGGGCGGCAGCGGTCGGGTTGGGCATGGGGAACGTCCTTGCGGCGGTTGTGTTGCCGGTATAAATCCGCCGCCATGCGTTTTGCCACCCCCCTTGTGCCGGGCACCCTCCTGCGCCGCTACAAGCGCTTTCTGGCCGATGTCCGGCTGGACGACGGGCGCGAAGTGACCGCGCATTGCGCCAACCCCGGGGCCATGACCGGGCTGGCCGAGCCGGGCCTGCGCGTCTGGCTGGAGCCCAACGACGACCCGAAGCGCAAGCTGCGTTTCGGCTGGCGGCTGGCGGAACTGGGCAACGGGCACTGGGCCGGCATCGACACCATGGTGCCCAACCGGGTGGTGGCCGAAGCGCTGCGGGCCGGCGCGATACCCGGGCTTGAGGGCTACGGCGCAATGCGCGCCGAGGTGAAATACGGCGAGAAGTCCCGCGTTGATTTCCTGCTGCATGGCGAAGGCCTGCCGGACGCCTATGTGGAGGTGAAGAATGCCCATCTGAGCCGTTCGCCGGGCCTTGCCGAATTTCCGGACGCCCGCACCGCCCGCGGGCTGCGGCACCTGCAGGAACTTTCGCACATGGTGCAAGCCGGTCACCGGGCGGTGATGCTGTATCTGGTGCAGCGCACCGATTGCGACCGCTTTGCGCTGGCCGGCGACATTGACCCCGCCTATGCGCAAGGCTTTGTCGCGGCGCGCGAAGCGGGGGTCGAAGCGCTGTGTTTCGACTGCGAGATCGATACGACGGGCGTGCGCCTGCGCCGGCCTCTGCCGATGCCGATGCCGGAATGAAGGCGAAAGGCGCGACTGCGCCCGCTGCGCGGCCGCTCTGCCGCCGGCGGGGATATTTGCCGACAGAAGAATTTGGCGAACCCGGAGCTGGAGCGGCCGTGGCCTCTGGTTCTTGGCGGCAGGCTGTCCTATGTAGGCCACAGGGAAGACCAGCGACGTGGAGAGCGATGTGAAAGACCGGAGTCGTGGCCACCTGACCAGGGATGGCATCCGCATCTACGAGGCGGCGGATTTCGCCGGGATGCACAGGGCGGGGCGCGTCGCCGCCACGATCCTTGACGAGATGATCGAACATGTGGTGCCCGGTGTCACCACGGGAAAGCTGGACGAGATCATTACCGCAAAGGTGGAGGCCGCCGGGGCCAGATCGGCCACCATCGGCTACAAGGGGTATCGGCATGCCAGCTGCATTTCGGTCAACCATGTGGTTTGTCATGGCATCCCCGGCGACAAGGTGCTGAAGGACGGCGATATTCTGAACATCGATGTGACGGTGATCGTTGACGGCTGGTTCGGCGACACCTCGCGCATGTATGTGGCGGGGCGGCCGAACCGACGGGCCGAGCGGCTGATGCAGGTTACCCATGACGCGCTGATGCTGGGGATCGAGACGGTGAAGCCGGGCAACACCTTTGGCGATATCGGCGCGGCAATCCAGCGCTACGTGGAAAGCCAGCGCATGAGCGTGGTGCGCGATTTCTGCGGGCACGGGCTGGGACAGGTGTTCCACGCGCCGCCCAACGTGCTGCATTATGGGCGGCCGGGCACCGGCGCGGTTCTGGAAGAGGGCATGTTCTTCACCATCGAGCCGATGGTGAACCTGGGCCGGCCGCAGACCAAGGTTCTGGCCGACGACTGGACGGCGGTGACCCGCGACAAGTCGCTTTCGGCGCAATACGAGCACTCCGTCGGGGTCACATCGCGCGGCGCGGAAATCTTCACCCTCTCGCCGGCCGGGAAGTTTCACCCCACCTGGGGCTGATCCGCCGGGGTCTGCGCGGCCGATGCCCCGGCCCCGGCCCCGGCCCTGGCGGCGCTGCGCCAGCCTGCAATCCGTTCGAGAAGCGCATCGCGGCTTACGCCCGGGGGCAGACCGTCCATCTGCAAGGGGATGTATTCGAGCGGCGAAAGCAGCAACAGCACCGTATCCTTGCCATAAGGCACGACATCGCTCACATGGCGCCAGTTCAGCGCGCTGCCGTCGTTCGGGCCGAACTCGCAGATCCCGCGTGCCGACAGGATCACCTTGCGGTTTTCGCGGCGAAACGGCGCCCCGACAACGGCCCGGCTGAGCTTTCTTCTCCAGATACCGTTCAGGAAATGGACGCTCGCCAGCATGAACGAGACCGGCACCAGACCGGCGACCCACCGGGCGTGAACGAAACTGGCCGGGTGAAGGGCGCGCGCCAGCAGGAGTCCGGCACCAAAGGCCGCGACACCGGCAACCATGACCAGAATCCGGGGCACCGGCCCGTAAAACCGGCGGGCAAGAAAGCGCGCAATAGCGGCGTGGTCGATACGGCTCCAGTCACGGCGAATCTCGATAGCGCTCATCAACGGCCCTCATGATCGTGATCCACGTATTGCCGTATCGCCTGTGGGCGTGGAGATCAAACCCTTCGGGGGAGGGCATCGGCGCACTGTCCTCTGCCACCACGACCGCCCCGTGCGCCACCCAGCCACCGGCACGCGCGCGCAGCAGGGCGCGTTCTCCCAGCCCCTTTCCGTAGGGGGGGTCAAGAAAGATCAGGCTATGGGGCGCACCGGGGTTGCGGCCCAGGCGCGTGGCGTCCTGGCGCATGAGGATGCTCTGCGTCTGCGCCCCGCACAGCGCGATATTGCGCCGGATCATCGCCTGCGCCCTCTTGCCATTGTCGACAAGACAGGCATGGCCGGCTCCGCGCGAAAGCGCCTCCAGCCCCAGCGCGCCGGTGCCGGCAAACAGGTCAAGCACGCGCGCGCCGGCCAGCACGGTGTCCAGGGCGCCGCCGCTCAGCACGTTGAACAGGCTTTCGCGCACTCGCTCGGCGGTCGGACGCAGATGGGCCGCGGCATCGCCCTTGCCTACCGGCGCAAGGCGCAGCCCGCGCCATTTTCCGGCGATGATGCGCATCAGCCCTTCAGCAGCGCCCGAAGATCGCCTCCGGCATCGGCCACGGCGGCGATTGCGGGCGATTTCCCCGCCTCGATCAGGCGTTTGCCGATCATGTAGGCGCGCGGGTCGTTGATCGCATCAACCGCCAGAAGCGTGCCGGCCTTGTCGAAATACCAGAAGGATGCACTGTCCTGCCCATCGCCGGGGCGCATGATCACCTTCTCGTATCCGCTGTTCAGCCCGGCAATCTGCAGTTTCATGTCGAACTGGTCGGACCAGAACCAGGGCCGCGGCCGATAGGGCTTGTCCGCGCCCAACATGTTTTCGGCCACGTTTTCGGCCTGGTCGATCGCATTGCCCACGCTTTCCAGCCGCAACCGCCCGCCGGCATGGGGAAAGGAGGCGCAGTCGCCCGCCGCCCAGACCGCAGGGTGCGAGCTGCGCCCGAAGGCATCCACGGCAATGCCGTTGTCGATCGCCAGCCCGGCGGCCTCGGCCAGGGCGGTTGCCGGCCGGATACCCACCCCGACAATCACGAAATCCACCGGCAAT
>JALSRF010000106.1 GCA_026984895.1 Paracoccaceae bacterium | reverse complement strand
GCGCATCGTGTTCTACATGTATTTCGGTCAGGAGACCGACACCGCGATCGACGGGCGCATGACGACCGTCAACTGGGTGTTTCTCATGGCCTCGGCCGCGGTGATGGTTCTGGGGGTGGTCAACCTTTTCGGGATCGAGGGCCTGGCGGCCGCCGCTGCCGATGCCCTTGTCAACTGAGCCCGGGACGAGGGGCGCGCCGCACGCGCGCTGGCCCGAAGGCGTCGGCCGGCGTGTCCTGGATGAAGTGGACAGCACCAATGCCGAGGCGGCGCGCCTTGCAGCCGGCGCGCTCTTGCGCCCGCAATGGGTTCTGGCGCTGCGCCAGACGGCCGGACGCGGACGCCAGGGGCGCGCCTGGACCCATCCCGAGGGCAACTTTGCCGCCACCCTGGCACTGCCGCTGAGCGATGCGCCGGACCGGCTGGCGTTGCGCTCTTTCGTGGCGTCGCTGGCGCTGTTCGACGCGCTGGTGGCGCTGAGCGGGCGCGCGGCGCCGTTTTCGCTGAAATGGCCCAATGATGTCCTGGCGAACGGCGGCAAGCTGGCCGGGATCCTGCTGGAAAGCCCCAGGCCCGGCGTGCTGCTGATCGGCATCGGGGTCAACCTGCGCGGCGTGCCCGCGGATGCAGAGGGCGTGCCGGGCCGGCCCGGCGCGCATCCGCCGGTCAGCCTGCTTGAGGTGGCCGGCGTCGCGCCCGGCCCCGAAGAGTTCCTTGACGTTCTGGCGCCGGCCTTTGGCGCGCGCGAACGCCAGTTTGCGGCGCGCGGCTTTGCGCCGATCCGCGCGCAATGGCTGAGCCGGGCGGCGCGCCTTGGCCGGACCGTCACCGCCTGTCCCGGCAGCGACGCGGCGGTGACCGGCCGGTTCGAGACGCTGGACGCGCAAGGGCGCCTCGTCCTATCAACGGCGCAGGGGCGCCGGGTCATTCCCGCAGCCGACGTGTATTTCTGACAGGGGGGAGCGATGCTGCTGTGTATCGATACCGGCAACACCAATACCGTGTTTTCCATCTGGGACGGCAGGCGCTTCCTGTCCACCTGGCGCACCTCGACCGAATGGCAGCGCACGGCAGACCAGTATTTCGTCTGGCTTTCGACGCTGATGAAGGCCGCGGACCTGCATGTGACCATAGACGAGGTGATCATCTCGTCCACGGTGCCGCGCGTTGTCTTCAACCTCCGGGTTCTGTGCGACCGCTATTTCAACTGCCGTCCGCTGGTGGTGGGCAAACCCGACTGCCTGCTGCCGGCCCCGCCGCGCGTGGACCAGGGCACGCTGGTTGGCCCCGACCGGCTGGTGAACGCGGCCGGGGCCTTTGCGCGCCACGGCGGCAACCTGGTGGTGGTGGATTTCGGCACCGCCACGACCTTTGACGTGGTGGCCCATGACGGCGCCTATATCGGCGGGGTGATCGCGCCGGGGGTGAACCTGAGCCTGGAGGCGCTGCACCAGCACGCCGCGGCGCTGCCGCATGTGGACATTTCGCGCCCTGCGTCGGTGATCGGCACCAATACCGTGCAATGCATGCAGTCGGGTGTCTTCTGGGGTTACATCGGGCTGGTGCAGGGGATATGTGAACGCATCAAGGCCGAGCATCAGGCCCCGATGAAGGTCATCGGGACGGGCGGGCTGGCGCCGCTGTTCGAGCAGGGAGAGGTGCTTTTCGACACCATCGAGGACGACCTGACCATGCACGGGCTGACAGTGATCAACGCCTTCAACAAGGAAAGAGCAGAACATGAGTAGCAAACGGCTGATTTACCTTCCGCTCGGCGGGGCAGGGGAGATCGGGATGAACTGCTATGTCTATGGCTACGGCGCCAGGGGCAAGGAGCGCTTCATCATCGTCGATCTGGGGGTGACCTTCCCGGACATGGACACCACCCCCGGGGTGGACCTCATCATGGCCGACATCTCGTGGATCGTCGAGCGCAAGGATCGGCTGGACGGCATCTTCATCACCCATGCGCACGAGGATCACATCGGTGCCATCGGCCATCTGTGGTCGCGCCTGCAGGCGCCGGTCTATGCGCGGGCCTTCACCGCGCATATCGCCCGCCTCAAGTTCGAGGAACACGGCCTGGACGAGATGAAGATCACCACCCTCGCGCCCTTTCCCGAAACCGTGAAGGCCGGCCCGTTCACGGTCGGCTTCGCGCCGATTTCCCATTCGATCCCGGAAAGCTCGGCGCTGATCATCGACACCGCCGCCGGGCGCATCGTGCACAGCGGGGATTTCAAGACCGACGAAACCCCCGGCGTCGGCGAACCCTTCGATCCCGCCTTCTGGGAAGAGATCGGCAACAGCGGGGTCAGGGCGCTGGTGTGCGACAGCACCAACGTGTTTTCCACGCACCCCGGCCGCTCGGAGGCCAGCGTGGGCCCCGCGATCGAGAAACTGATTGCCGGGGCCGAGGGCATGGTGGCGGCCACGACCTTTGCCTCGAACATCGCCCGGGTGCGGACCCTGGCCGAGGCCGGGCGGCGTGCCGGACGCTCGGTCGTGCTGCTGGGGCGCGCCATGCGGCGGATGATCCGCGCCGGCGTCGAGGTGGGCATTCTCACCGATTTCCCGCCCACCATCAGCCCCGAGGACGCGGTGTCGCTGCCGCGCGAGAAGCTGCTGCTGTTGGCGACCGGATCGCAGGGGGAAAATCGCGCGGCAACCGCACAGCTCAGCCGCGGCAAGTATCTGGGGCTGAGCCTGAAGGAGGGCGATCTGTTCCTGTTCTCCTCCAAGACCATCCCCGGCAACGAACGTTCGGTCGCGCGGATCGTGAACGCCTTTTCGGAAATGGGGGTGGACGTGGTGGATGACAGCAGCGGCGACTACCATGTTTCCGGCCACGCGAACCGGCCCGATCTTTCCCGGCTCCACCGCCTGGTGAAGCCGCGGTTCGTGGTTCCCATGCATGGCGAACATCGGCACCTGCGCGAACATGCCCGCATCGCCGAGGCCGAGGGCTTTGCCTCGGCGATCGCCCCCAACGGGGTGATGCTGAACCTCGCGGCCGACACGCTGGGGCCGGTGGATTTCATCGAGACCGGGCGGACCTATCTGGACGGCTCGGTCCATATCGGCGCGCTGGACGGGGTGGTGCGCGACCGAATCCGCATGGCGCGCAACGGCCATGTGGTGGTGACGCTGATCGTCGAGAATGACGCCCCGCTGGGGGAGGCCTGGTGCGAGGTCATGGGGCTGCCGGAAACCGGGGTGTCGCGCGCTCCGCTGGTCGAGATGCTTGAAGAGGATGTCAACCGGTTTCTGGAGCGCGCCAACCGCAAGACCCTGCGCGACGACGACAAGATGGAAGAGGCAATCCGGCGCATCGTGCGCAAATCGGCCCAGGACGAGGTCGGAAAGAAGCCGGAAGTCAGCGTGATCGTCAGCCGGCTGAGCAGCTGAGCGGCGGATCGGCGAGGCGGCTGGACGGCTGAACGGCGGGGCGGCGAGGCGGCTGAGCGGCTCCGGGCGCGCGCCTGCCCCGGCGATGCGGCGGCGTTCAGTTGCCGCCCGACTTGCGGTCGTTGAAGCTTCTGGCGATGAATCCGGGAAGGTGCTCGCCCATGCCCACGACCTGGTCATCGCGCTGGTTGCGCGTGCGCTGGCGCTGTTTCGGCTTCTTTTCGTCCGGGGCCGGCCGGGCGGCGCCCGCTGCGGCCGGCTCCGGGGCGCGTGCCCCCTTGCGGCGGCGTTTGGGCCGGGCGTCGGCGTCGGGCTTTTCATCGGGATGCGCCCCGGACCCTGACCTGGACCTGGACCGGGACCTGGGCTGTGGCTGGGCCTGGTCTTCGCGCGCGCCCTCTTCGGCGGCCGGTTCGCCCTTGTCGCTGCGCCGCGACAGCGGGTTTTCGACCCGTGGGATGGTCTTGTCGATCAAGGTTTCCACGGCGGCAAGGTTCTTTTCATCGCGCGGCTCGCAGATCATGATCGCCTTGCCGTCGCGCCCGGCCCGCCCCGTGCGCCCGATCCGGTGCACGTAGTCCTCGGCATGGCCCGGCACGTCGAAGTTGATGACATGGCTGACCGAGGGCACATCCAGCCCGCGCGCGGCCACATCCGAGGCGATCAGCAGTTTCAGATCGCCGTTGCGGAACCCGTCCAGCGTGCGGGTGCGCTGCGACTGGTCCAGGTCGCCGTGGATCGGTGCGGCGTCATAGCCGTGTTTCTTCAGCGACTTTGAGACGATGTCCACGTCGATCTTGCGGTTGCAGAACACGATGCCATTGGTCAGTTTGTCGCCTTCGCGGTCGATCAGGGCGCGCAGCAGCCGGCGCTTTTCGCTGGCGGCGCGGTCG
>JALSRF010000105.1 GCA_026984895.1 Paracoccaceae bacterium | reverse complement strand
AGCAGTTCCATGCGCCCGGCGCGCGCCAGCCCGTCGGACACCCACAGCGTTTCGAAATCTCCCGTCAGCCGCCGGGACCAGGCGCGCAGGCTTTCGGGATCCGGCTCCCACGGGCGGGGCCGGATGCCGGGCAGCTTCGCACGCCAGCGATCGGCATCCAGAAAAGGCAGTGCCCCCTTCGGCAGGTCGGTCAGCGAAACGACCGCCACAGAGCGCCCGTCAGAGCGCGCCGCGGCCAGGGCTTCGCCGACGCGCTCCATGCGGCGCGACCAGTCGCGGGCATCGGCCCAGGTGCCGTCAAGCAGCACCAGCAGCGGGCCCGTGCCGGGCGTTCGGTCCTGCGGGTTCAGCACCGGCCCGGCGAACCCGACGATCAGGGCCGCCACGCCAGCCATGCGCAGGAGCATCAGCCACCACGGGGTCCGGTCGCTCTGGCTGTCGTCATCCTCAAGCCCCGAAAGCAGCGCGACACCGGGAAACGCACGACGCACCGGCGCCGGCGGCACCGCGCGCAGCAAAAGCCACAGCACCGGCAGGGCCACGAGCCCCGCCAGCAACCAGGGGCTGGCAAAAGCGATCCCCGCAATCGTCGTCATCTGCGACCTTGCTCCAGGGCGGCATACATCCACAGCAGCGCCGCCGAAGCCGCGCCGGACGTATGGTGGCACAGGTATTGCCAACCGGTTTCGCGCGCCATTTCCCCAAGCGCGGACTTGCGTTCGGCAAGGCGTTCCAGATAGCGCGCTCTCAACCCGCCGGCCTTCAGGGTTTCATGGCGGATGGTGCGGCCCATGCTCTCGAAAATCGTGCGCCCTTCGAAGGGAAAGCTTTCCTCCTGCGGGTCCAGCACCTGCACCAGGACCCCGCGCACGCCCCGGTCGGCGGCCGCCCCGAGAGCCGCGCGTATCCGGGCCGGATCGGCAAAGAAATCGGACAGGAGCACTGCGCGCCCGCGCGCCGGCAGACGCGTCGTATCCGGCACGCCCAGTTCCGCCGTATCCGCGGCCGAAACAAATTCGTCGGCGATGCGCGCGATCTGCGCTTCGCCCCGGCGCGGATGCGGGTCCGCGCCGACAACCGCCACGCGCTCGTCACCGCGCACAAGCAGCACCACCATTGCCAGCGCCAGCAGCCGGGCGCGCTGCGCCTTTGTCGGCAGATCGGGGGCCGAGGAAAACGCCATCGAACGGGCGGGATCCGACCACACCAGAACGCTTTGCGCCGCCTGCCATTCCTTTTCCTGGACGAACTGCGCATCCGAACGCGCCGAACGTCGCCAGTCGATCGAACGCGCGCTGTCTCCCGGCAGTGCCGGGCGGTGCTGCCAGAATTCGTCGCCCATGCCCGAACGGCGGCGCCCGTGAACCCCCAGCATTACCGTCGCGGCCAGATGCTCGGCCTCGGCCATCAGCGCCGGCAGCGCCTCGGCTTGCGATTCGGCTTGCGCGCGCAGGAGGGCGGCATCGCTCATGCGGCAACCTCGAGGCGCAGAACCTCGGCCGTGGTCTGGTCGATCAGTTCGCCCAGGGTTTCGCCGCGCGCACGGGCCGCAAAGCCAAGCGCCATGCGGTGGCTCAGAACGGGGCGCGCCAGCGCCGCCACATCCTCGACCGAGGGCGCCAGTCGTCCGTCCAGCAGGGCGCGCGCGCGCACCGTCATCATCAGCGCCTGCGCGGCCCGCGGCCCGGGGCCCCAAACGACCGCCTCGCGCACCCGCGCGGTGGCCTCCTGGCCGGTCGGTCGGAAAGCGCGCACGAGGTTGAGAATGTCGGAAACCACGGCATCGCCAACCGGCATGCGGCGCAGCAGCTTCTGCGCCTCCACAAGCTGCCTTGCGCTGAAGACCGGTCGGGCCTCGTCTTCGCTGGCGCCGGTCGTTGCCATCAGGATCTCGCGTTCGGCATCGCGGTCGGGGTAATCCACGTCGATCTGAACCAGAAAGCGGTCGAGTTGTGCCTCGGGCAACGGGTAGGTTCCCTCCTGTTCGATGGGGTTTTGTGTCGCCAGGACATGGAACGGCAGACCCAGCGGATGTTCCTGCCCGGCCACCGTGATCGCCTGCTCCTGCATCGCCTGCAACAGCGCCGACTGGGTGCGCGGGCTGGCGCGGTTGATCTCGTCCGCCATCAGCAACTGGCAAAAGATCGGGCCCCGGACAAATCGAAACGCGCGGCTTCCGTCGGCGCCCGTCTCCAGCACCTCGGAACCCAGAATGTCGGCGGGCATGAGATCAGGCGTGAACTGGATGCGCGCACCGGCAAGCCCCATCACCGTGGAAAGCGTGTCCACAAGGCGCGTCTTGCCAAGACCGGGCAGGCCGATCAGCAGGCCATGGCCGCCACAGACAAGCGCGGACAGGACAAGATCGACAACATCCTGCTGACCGATGAACCGGCGCGCGATGCTGGCGCGGGCCTGCGCCAGCCTGGCACTCAGGGCTTCGATCTCGCCAACCAGCCCGGCATCCGGCCCGGAGTTCGCTACAGCGTCGTCGGCCATGACATTTCTCCTCGATCCGCGTTATGGTCGCATTAAACGGGGTTCGGTCCCGGCTTACAAACGGCAATGTCGGATGAACAGACAAAGAAGCGTGAAACCAGATGCCGAAGCGCTGGCCGCAGCGGCGCGTGCCGCCTCGAAACGCGGCCTGCCGCCGGTTCACACGTGGAATCCGCCGTTTTGCGGCGATCTCGACATACGTATCGCGCGCGATGGAACCTGGTTTTATCTTGGCACCCCGATCGGCAGAAAAGAGCTTGTCCGACTGTTTTCCACCATCTTGCGCCGCGATGGCGACGACTATTTCCTGGTGACGCCGGTCGAAAAGGTGAGAATCACCGTTGACGATGCCCCCTTCGTGGCGGTGGACTTCATGATCGATACTCCCGGTCCTGACCAGGTGCTCACCTTTGAAACCAATGTCGGGGATCTCACCGCCGCCGGACCCGACCACCCGATTCGCATCCCCCGCGATCCGGCCACGGGCGAGCCGTCGCCCTATGTGCTGGTGCGCGACCGGCTGGAAGCGCTGATCGACCGCAAGAGCTTCTATCGGCTGGTCAATCTCGGCACCCACGAATGCCACGCCGATGAAGACTGGTTCGGGGTGCGCTCGGGCGGCATGTTCTTCCCGATGATCCCCTCCGCCGAACTGAACTGATCTGCAGGGACTTCTTGCCTCCGGCGGGGATATTTCGGGACAGAAGAATGCTATATCCCTGTTTCTTCTTCTGTCCAAAAATATCCCCGCCGGAGGCACCGCGACCGCACCGCGGGCGCAACAGGAAAAATGGCGCCGCAGGCGCCGCAAACTGACACGTCGTCCTAGCGGAAGTTCGGTGGACGTTTCTGCAGGTTGGCCATCACCGCCTCGACCTGGTTTGCGCTGCCGATCAGATCCGCCTGCAACCGCGCCTCCAGCGCCAGCGTGCCTGTCGCATCGCTGCCCCAGCCCTCGTCCACCAGCCGTTTGGCCGCGCGCAGCGCTTCGGGCGAGCGCGTTGCCAGCGTTTCGGCCAAGGTCCACGCCTGCGACAAAGGATCGCCGGCCAATGCACTGACCAGCCCGAGCGCCAGCGCTTCGGACGCTTCGACGATGCGTGCGGTCATGATCAGGTCTTTCGCGACGTCGGCACGCACAAGACGCGGCAGGCTGCAGGTGATGCCCATGTCGGGGATCAGCCCCCATTTCGCCTCCATCGCCGACAACCGCGCGTCGGGCGCAGCGATGCGAAAATCCGCCGCCAGAGCCAGTTGCAGACCGGCGCCGAAGGCCACCCCTTCGATTGCCGCAATCACCGGCACGCCGAGCGCCTGCCAGCCCACTACCGGCTGCTGAAAACGATTGGCGGCACGGCCTTCGGGCGGGGCCAGCATCTCGGCCCTGGTCTCGTCCAGCCGGGTGGCAAACTCGGCGAACATCGCGGTATCCAGCCCGGCAGAAAAACATCCCCCCGCCCCGGTCAGGATCACCGCGCGCAGCCCCTCATCGTTGGCCAGTCGGGCGCTGGCGGCAGCCAAGGCGTCGAACATCTCCAGCGTCCAGGCGTTCTTCTTTCGCGGCCGGTTCAGCGTGACGATGGCCAGCCCGCCCTCGCGGGTGATCTCGACGACCCCACCCATCAGTGCGCCTCGGCCCAGTTGCGCCCGCGTCCCGCATCCACCGTCAGCGGCACCGAGATCTGAACCGCCGGCATTGCCGCGCCCTCCATCACCGCGCGCGCCCGCGCCACGAGGTCGTCGGCGGTATCCTCGTCCACCTCGAAGATCAGTTCGTCATGCACCTGCAAGAGCATCTTCGCCGGCAGCCCGGCAATTGCCGCCGGCATCTTCACCATGGCGCGGCGGATCACGTCAGCCGCCGACCCCTGGATCGGCGCGTTGATCGCGGCCCGCCGCGCAAAGCCCGCATGCGGCCCGCGCGCGTTGATGTTCGGGGTGTGGATGCGCCGCCCGAAGAGCGTCTGCACATACCCGTGTTCCCGGGCGAAAGCGACGGTATCGTCCATGTAGGCGCGGATACCGGGGAAGCGCTCGAAATAACGGTCGATGAAGCCCTGCGCCTCGGCACGCGGGATGCGCAGGTTGCGTGCCAGCCCGTAGCCCGAGATCCCGTAGATTACCCCGAAGTTGATCGCCTTGGCCTTGCGCCTGATCTCGGGCGTCATCTGATCCAGCGGCACGTCGAACATTTCCGAAGCCGTCATCGCGTGGATGTCGAGCCCCTTTCGAAACGCTTCCTTCAGCGCGTCGATATCGGCAACATGGGCGAGGATGCGCAGCTCGATCTGCGAATAGTCGAGCGAGACCAGCAACTTGCCCTCTTCGGCCACGAAGGCTTCACGGATGCGCCGCCCTTCCTCGGTGCGCACCGGGATGTTCTGCAGGTTTGGGTCGGTCGAGGCCAGCCGCCCGGTGCTGGCCCCGGCGATCACGTAAGAGGTATGCACGCGGCCGGTTTCCGGGTTGATGTGGCCCTGCAAGGCGTCCGTGTAGGTGGACTTCAGCTTGGCCAGTTGCCGCCAGTCGAGCACCCGCGCCGCCAGATCCGCGCCGGGCCCGCCCTCGGCGGCGATGTCTTCGAGCACATCTGCGCCAGTGGCATAGGCGCCGGTCTTGCCTTTCCTGCCGCCCGCAACCCCCAGTTCGTCATACAGGATTTCGCCCAGCTGTTTCGGCGAGGCGACGTTGAAATCA
Source organism: Paracoccaceae bacterium (assembly GCA_026984895.1). Lineage (GTDB taxonomy): Bacteria > Pseudomonadota > Alphaproteobacteria > Rhodobacterales > Rhodobacteraceae > JAJRUE01. Next base: position 14,039 of record JALSRF010000105.1, on the reverse strand, counting down.
CGCCCGGCAAGGTCGTGAATCTCCGCTTCCAGCGCCGCCATCTTCTGGGCAAAGGCGTTGGACATGCGGCTGAGCGCATCGCGGTCGACCCGGATGCCTGCCATTTCCATCTCGGCCAGCACCGGCACCAGAGGGCGTTCCTCAGTCTCGTAGATGGTGGTGGCCTTGTGGCGGTGCAGGCGGGGCTTGAAATGCTGCCAGAGCCGCAGGGTGATGTCGGCATCCTCGGCGGCGTATTTCACTGCCTCTTCCACCGGCACCCGGTCAAAGGTGATCGCCGACTTGCCGGAGCCAAGTAGCGGCTTGATCGGGATCGGCGTGTGTTCAAGGTAGCGCTCGGACAACGCGTCCATGCCGTGGTTGTGCAGGCCGGCATGCATCGCATAGCTCATCAGCATGGTGTCGTCGATGGGCGCCACCTCGACACCGTTTCTGGCGAAGATCTTGGCGTCGTATTTCATGTTCTGGCCGATCTTCAGAACCGCGTCGTCTTCCAGCACCGGTTTCAGCATCGCCAGCGCCGCGTCGCGGTCCATCTGCCCCTCGGCCAGATCGTCCGAGCCGAACAGATCGTCGGCCCCGCCCTTTCTGTGCGCAAGCGGGATGTAGCAGGCCCGGCCCGGCTCGACAGCCAGCGATATCCCCACCAGGTCGGCGCGCATTTCATCGAGCGCGGTGGTCTCGGTATCCACCGCCACCCGGCCGCGGGCATTGATCCGCTCGATCCACGCGCGCAGGGCTTCGGCATCGCGCACCCACTGGTAGGCGTCAGGATCGAACGGCAGCGCCTCGGAGGGCGGATCCTCGCCCTCATGTTCGGGTTCCGGGATCGCCGGCGGCTCCACCCCCAGTTTTTCGGCCACCCGCCTGGAGATGGTGCGAAATTCCATCTGAGCCAGAAAGTGCAGCAGCTTGTCCGGCTCGGGCTCCTTCACCTCCAGATCGCACAACGAAAAATCGAGCGCCATGTCGCAATCGAGCCGGACCAGCTGCCGCGACAGGCGGATCAGATCGGCATTGTCGATCAATGTCTGCCGGCGCCTGGGCTGCCTGATCTCGTCGGCGTGTTCCAGCAGGCTGTCCAGATCGCCGTATTCGTTGATCAGCAGCGCCGCGGTCTTGATGCCGATGCCGGGCGCGCCGGGGATGTTGTCCACGCTGTCGCCGGCAAGCGCCTGCACGTCCACCACCTTTTCCGGCGGCACGCCGAACTTGGCCTCGACCCCCTCGCGGTCGATACGGGTGGCCTTCATCGGGTCCATCATCTCGACCCCGCCGCCGACCAGCTGCATCAGGTCCTTGTCGGATGACACGATGGTGACACGCCCGCCACGCGCGCGCGCCCGGCAGGCCAGCGTGGCGATGATGTCGTCGGCCTCGAACCCCTCGACCTCGATCGCCGGAACGTTGAAGGCGCGCGTCGCATCGCGCACCAGCGGGAACTGCGGCACCAGATCCTCGGGCGGGGGCGGGCGGTTGGCCTTGTATTGGTCATAGAGATCGTTGCGAAAGGTCTTGCCCGAATAGTCGAAGATCACGGCGGCATGGGTGGGCGCATCGGGGCCGTGGTTGTCCTCGATCACCTTGAACAGCATGTTGCAGAACCCCGCCACGGCGCCAACCGGCAAACCGTCGGACTTGCGCGCAAGCGGCGGCAGCGCGTGATAGGCGCGAAAGATGAAGGCCGAGCCGTCGATCAGATGCAGGTGGTGGCCCTTGCCAAAGCCCATGCGGACCTCCGGGGTTGAACGGGCCTATTTCACCTTGTCGGCAAAATCCCGGTGGATGAATTTCTTGTCGCAATAGCCGCATTCGACCCAGCCGGTGTCCTGCGGAATCTGCAGCCAGACCCGCGGATGGCCCAGGGCGCCCTCGCCGCCGTCGCAGGCGATTCGCCACTGATCCACGATCTCGGTTTCCGGAGCTTCAACGCTCATGCCTTGCCTCTTGTCCATACGGTCCTTGCCGCCTGTGTCACGACCGCCATGATAGCAAGCCGACCGCCAGCCGCAACAGCCAAGCGCAGCCCGAACGCCCGGCCTGGCCGGGCGTGCCTCCGGCGGGGATATTTGCACGAAAAAGAAGCCGGGCCCAAATCGCCGTCGGCTTCTTTTTCGTCCAAGTATCCTCGGGGGTGAATTTGCCCGTTTCCGGGCAAAGAGGGGGCAGACAGCCCCCTTTCACGCCTCAACGCAGCGGCAACATCCGCCCCAGAACCCGTCCGCCCAACACATGAACATGCAGGTGCGGAACCTCCTGAACCCCGTGCGCGCCGGCATTGGCGATCATGCGGTAGCCATCGCCGCCATCCGGGCTCACCGCGGTGATCCGGCATACCTCGCCCACAGCGCGAACATAGTCCAGCAGTTCGGCATCGCTCGCCTCGGCAGCGAAGTGGTCAAAGGTCACATAACGCCCTTTCGGGATCACCAGTACATGGGTGGGCGCCTGCGGATTGATGTCGCGAAAGGCCAGGGAATGCTCTGTTTCCAGAACAGTGTCATTGGGAATTTCCCCGCGCAGGATTTTCGCGAAAATGTTCTGATCGTCGTAAACGTAACCCATTTTTCCCCTCAGTCCGCAAACAGATAGTCCAGCCCGGCAATTTCCAGCGCCACTTCCCGGCCAATGCCCAGAAATGCCGACAACTGATCGGCATTTTCCTCGACGCCCGCCCATTCCCGCAGGCGGAAAAAGTTCGGAAACTGTGCATCCTTGATCCGGTCGGTTTCAAAATACACATCGGCGCGGATCGTCGGCAAGAGCCTTTGGACAGTTTCCGGGCGTGTGCGTTCGCCGATCAGGCCCACGCGCCGCGCGTGCCCTTCGAGATACGCATCCGAGAACGTGCACTCGACCTGCAACAGCCTGGTTTTCGAGCGATCCGTAAAGAAATCTTCCAGCAGATCCATGTTGTTCGGGTCAAGGCAGATGATCATCCGGTCGGTTTCGTAGTAATCGAACAGCATGCGCATCATGGCCCGCCGGTGGCGCGTGCGTTTTTCCAGCGATTTCTGAATTCCTCCAAGATCAGGCAGTTGGGTCGATTCCTCGTCGAAGACATATTCGATGGCCGGCACGTTCAGAACCTTGCGCACCTCGGACACGAGGCGTTTGGCAACGTGCCATTTCTTGCAGGCAATGATCATCAGTTCGCGATCACGCCCCAGCGTGCTTTCGGCTTCCCAGAAGCGCTGGGCAAAGCGCCGGCCCGTGCGTCCACGGGCGGTCAGGAAGCGATAGAGGCTTTGCCCCTCGTTCGAGATTTCGAAATCCACGCCGGTTTCCAGAAACAGCCGGCCAAGACGTGCCTTCAATTCCATCGCTTCGGGGGAAATCTTGCGGGCGAACAGATAGTCCTGCGCCAGCAGCAGATCGTAGTGATCGTTGTAGAAGGTCACCGGCATCCCGTAGTCGGAGAACATCAGGAAGGTGAGCGTCCGGCTGCGGATCTCGTCGTCGGGCACCAGATGGCGCACCAGTGTCTGAAAAAACGTTTCATCCGGAATCCAGGTGGTGCGGAAGAAGCGCATCACGTCTCGCCGCCTCTTGCAGAAGTCCAGAATCCATTCGATGGTGCGCCGGCGCAGGCACCACCATTGCGACCCGATCATGATCTGCAGGTCGGCAGGGATCCTGCGCGTCAGGCCGAGGGTCTTTTGCAGATTGAAGCTGAGGTAGAACAGGCGTTTGCGCCGTCGTTCGTTGAAGAAATGCCGGTAGATCAGGCGTTCTTCCTTGAACCCGGTCTTGATCCAGTCGCTTTCGAAAAAATCGAAGCTCTCGATGAAATCGGCGTCATTTTCGTCGAGGAAGCCATGCGCGTATTCGGCCGACTTGATTGCCATGCAATCGCCCGACAGCATGTAGAAATGCGTCGCACGCGGGAAGGCCTCCTCCGCCGCCTTCACCGCCTCGAGAGTCGCCCCGACGAGAGACCATTCCCCCCAGCCGCATTTCAGGCGTTTGCGGGCGAAGACGACGCCCGGATTGTCTTCGAGGGCAGCGCGAATGCGGGCATAATCGGACCTTTTCGCCCGTGCATCGAAATGGATCGCCATGTAATCGCCCGCCGCCGTAAGCCGTTCGGCCTGCGCAATGATCGCGTCCGGATCCTTGTGGCACAGCAGAATGAAGGCGATTTTTGCCATTCTGGAAACGAATTTCCTCTTTTATGCGGATTGTTGGCATAGATAACGTGAAGAACCATTGAAAAAACAGGGTTTCTTTGCTTTTTTCGCCATATTGGTCCGTGAGATTGCGTCACTGTGGCGCGGGGCACAAGGGAACGAGCAGGCATTTATGGGATTTCCCGGCACCTGGATGACCGAAAGCGGCAGCGTGGTGTACCGCGTCGTGCCCAAGTGCGCCTGCTCGACCATCGGCCAGGTCCTGTATTATTCGGACCACGGGAAGTTTTTCGATGGCGATATCCACGATGCGCAGGAGGGGCTGCACAAGTGGGCGCTGGCGCGCAGCCAGGCGTTGATCGAGAAGAACGTGATCAACCATCTGTCCTATTCCTTCACCTGCGTTCGCAACCCCTACGCGCGTATCCTGTCGTCGTTCTTCGACAAGATTTGCGGCATCCAGAGAAACGGCAAGCGTTACCGCGGAAACCTGGTTCCGCTGCTGATCCAGAAATACGGAATCGACGTGGGCGGCGACGACGGCAAACGGGAATTCGACCAGATCGCGAGCTTTCGCAGGTTCCTGCTGTTTGCCCGCGATACGATCAGATGGCGCAAGCCGATGGACCCGGACATTCACTGGTCGGCGATGTCCGGGCATATTGCGACCTTCATCGTCAACGGCGGCCAGTACGACAAGATCTTTTTTACCGAGAAGTTCAACGAGGGCATGCAGAGCGTTCTCGATGCCATCGAAACCCCGGTGCAGGTCGATCTTGAGAAGATCCCGCGCTTCAACGAAAGCGAGGGGCACGGGCCGAAGCGGGCGCATCCGGTTGCCGATTACTTCGACGACCTGTCGATGCACCTGGTGCGAGAAATGTACAAGCGCGATTTCGACCTGTTCGGATACGACATCGACGACCCGTCCAACAAGATGCCGGCGGGCGAGATCGACCTGGACGAAGTGCACGCAAAGCTTGGCGACTGAGCCGCCGGGGCATGGGGGCTTTCCGCCCCCTCCTGGCCTGTCGGCCAGTTCACCCCCGAGGATATTTCACGACAGAAGAAGCCCGCGGGTTTCGGCCGGCGCCGGGCGCGTTACAGCAGCCCGTGCCGGGAGAACAGCGTTTTCAGATCGGCCTCGGGGCGGGCGCCGATATGGCTGATGATTTCCGAGGCTGCCACATTGGCCATGCGGGTGCAGGTTTCAAGCCCGTATCCGTTCACGAGCCCCCACAGGAACGCACCGGCGAACAGGTCGCCCGCGCCGGTGGCGTCAACGACATCGGTCGGCACGGCCGGAACATGCCAGCGCTCGCCGCCCGAAACCACCGTGGCGCCGTTTTCGCTGTCGGTGCCGACCACGATGTCTACCTCGGTTGCGGCACGCTCGAGCGCCGCCTCGAAATCGTCGGTTTCATACATGGAGGTCATCTCGGCGCGGTTGGCGAACAGGAGGTCCACGTCCTCGCGCAGCATCCGGGCAAAGGCGTCCCGATGGCGGTCGATGCAGAACGGATCGGACAGCGTGATCGCCACCTTGCCGCCGGTGCTCTTGGTGGCGGCGATGGCGCGGGCAAAGGCGGCATGGCTGTCGGGGCCGTCGAACCGGTAGCCCTCGAGGAAGATCCAGTGCGCATCTGCCATCATCGCTTCGTCGATGTCGGCGGGGTCCAGGTGTTCGGACGAGCCCAGGTAGGTGTTCATCGAGCGTTCGCCGCCCGGCGTCACCAGCACGATGCAGCGGCCGGTTTCGGCGCCGTTGCCGGGCGGCGCCATGACGGTTTCGTAGGTTGCCCCCTGGGCGCGCAGGTCATGGGCGAAGATGCGCCCGAGCTGGTCATCGGTGACCTTGCCCACATAGGCCACCCGCCCGCCAAGCTGCCCTGCCCCGGCGATGGTGTTTGCGGCCGAGCCGCCCGAAACCTCGAGCGCCGGGCCGATCCGGTTGTAGAGCGTTACCGCGCGCTCCTTGTCGATCAGCTGCATGATGCCCTTTTCGATGCCGTGTTCGGCCAGAAACGCATCGTCGCAATGGGAAAGCACATCGACGATGGCATTGCCGATCCCGACGATCTGGTAGGTCTTGGTCACAGGGTTTTCTCCTTGAAGGGGCACAGGTCATTGATGATGCAGGCGCCGCATTTCGGTTTGCGTGCGACGCAGATGTAGCGGCCGTGCAGGATCAGCCAGTGGTGCGCGTGCTGCTGGAATTCCACCGGCACGTTGTCCTCGATGGCGCGTTCCACCGCCAGAACGTCCTTTCCGGCGGCGATGCCGGTGCGGTTGCCGACGCGGAAGATATGGGTATCCACCGCCTGCGCCGGGTAGTGGAACCAGATGTTCAGCACCACGTTCGCCGTCTTGCGCCCGACGCCGGGAAGCGACTGCAGCGCGGCGCGCGAAGAGGGCACCTCGCCGCCATATTGCGCGACCAGGATGCGCGACATGCGAATCACGTTTTTCGCCTTCTGGCGGAACAGACCGATGGTCCGGATGGCCTCGGTCAGCCGTGCCTCGCCGAGATCCAGCATCTTCTGCGGCGTGTCCACCGTCTTGAACAGCGGCCGTGTCGCCTTGTTCACCCCGGCATCGGTTGCCTGCGCCGAGAGCGCCACCGCCACCAGCAGGGTATAGGCGTTGGTGTGGTGCAACTCGCCTTTGGGCGCCGGTTCGGACGCCTGAAAGCGGGTGAACACCTCGTGGATCGTCTGATAGTCCATCTGTTTCGCCATGGAGCGTTCTATGCACTGCCCGTCCGAAAGGCGCAAGAAACGGATCGACCGCCGTCGGGAACCGGTTAGAATGTCCGTGTTTTCCGAGGCACCATGACGCAAGATCAGGCATATCACTATCAGGTCATCCGGCGCGCGATCGAGGCGATAGACCGCGCGCCCGGGCCGCTTTCGCTGAGCGCCCTCGCCCGGGAGCTTTCCATGAGCCCCGCGCATTTCCAGCGCGTGTTTTCCCGGTGGGCCGGAGTCAGCCCGAAACGCTATCAGCAATATCTGATGCTGGACCACGCCCGCAGCCTGCTGGCGAACCGGTTTACCACCCTGCAGACCGCAACCAGCCTGGGCCTGTCGGGCACCGGCCGCCTGCACGACCTGTTCTTGCGGTGGGAGGCCATGAGCCCCGGCGAGCATGCCCGCAAAGGCGAGGGGCTGACAATCCGCCATGGCTGGTTCGACAGCCCCTTTGGCCGGGTGCTGGCCATGGGCACCGACAAGGGGCTTTGCGCGCTCGGCTTTGCCGGCACGGGCGAGGAAGACCGCGTCATGGCGGACCTCGTGTCCCGCTGGCCGCGGGCGCAGTTTCTGGAAGACGCGGCGGCGATCTCGGGCTGGGTCGAAGCGGCATTCCGGCGGCGGGGAACGTCCCGGCTGCACATGATCGGCGGGCCGTTCCAGATCAAGGTCTGGGAAGCCCTGCTGCGCATTCCCGCCGGCCATGTCACCACCTATTCGCAGATCGCCCGCGCGACAGGCAACCCCCGCGCCGTGCGGGCCGTCGGAACCGCGGTCGGTCGCAATCCGGTGAGCTTCCTGATTCCCTGCCACCGGGTCCTGCGAAAAAATGGCGCGCTGGGGGGATACCACTGGGGGCTGCCGGTGAAACGTGCGATGCTGGCCTGGGAAACGCTTCTCCTGGAGTCCGAGTCGGGTTCTAGCGCATACACATCCACGTGATTTCTCTTGCGGGAATCCGCCGAAACGGTGCATCTGGGTTTTGAAGCAGGACCAACCTGCAAGTACAATGAGCCAAAGCTGGGCCAAACCGTTTTCGAGGTAACAATGAAAATTCTTCGTCTTTCCACGCTCGCAACCATGACCGGGCTGCTGGCCGTCACCGCATGCACGGACATCAGAACCCCCACGAACAATCCGCACACCCGTGCGAACGAGGGGGCTGCCATCGGCGCAGCCACCGGCGCGCTACTCGGGCTGCTCGGCGGCAAGAACGTCGATGATCGCCGCCGTCGCGCCATGATCGGAGGCGTTCTGGGCGGGGCTCTGGGCGGCGCTGCCGGGGCGCAACTGGACAAGCAGGCGGCCGACCTTCAGGCCTCGATCGGCGACAACCGGATCCAGATCATCAACAACGGCGAATATCTGACCGTGCGGATGCCCCAGGACATCCTGTTTCCGGTTGACAGCACGGTGGTCAACGGCGCGCTCTACGGAGACCTTGCGGCGGTTGCCGACAACCTGAACCGCTATCCGAATTCGACCGTGGTCGTGGTCGGTCATACCGACAACACCGGCCCCGCCGACTACAACCTGAACCTGTCGAAACGGCGCGCGGATTCGGTTGCCAGCATCCTGATAACCGACGGCGTGGCGGCCAGCCGCATCCAGACTGTCGGCATTGGCGAAGACCAGCCGATCGCCACCAACCGGACCGCTGCCGGCCGCGCAAAGAACCGGCGCGTGGAAATCCTGATCCGGCCAAACGCCTGATCGGCCGGGCCCGGGGCTCAACAAGAGGGCCGGGCCGGACGGCCGGACCGCGCAACCGAACCTGCGCACAGGGACCGGGCAAAGGGGCCGGGCAAAGGGGCCGGGCGCAGCGTCCGGCCTCCTGACGACGGGTGGTGGGCGCTTGTCTTGTGCCGCCCGGCTTTCTATCCTCGCATCGGGCGGGGTGTGGCAATGCGGGAAAGGTCCATGCCGTTTCGAAAAGTGCAGCCGGAAAGGCTTTCGCACGCGGTGGTGCGCCAGATCGAGACGCTGATCCTGCGCGGCATTCTGCGCCAGGGCGAACGCCTGCCCCCCGAACGCGAGCTTGCCGAAAGAATGGGCGTGTCCCGCCCGTCCCTGCGCGAGGCAATCGCGGAACTGGTCGACAGCGGCCTGCTGACCACGCGCGCGGGTTCCGGCGTCTATGTGGCCGAGGTGCTCGGCTCGGCCTTTTCCGATGGCCTGATCGCCCTTTTCGCAAAGCACGACGAAGCGGTGTTCGACTATATCGACTTTCGCCGCGATCTGGAAACGCTGGCGGCCGAACGGGCGGCGCGACTGGCCTCGGACACCGATCTGAACGTGATCGATGCGGTTCTCGAACGCATGATCGCCGCCCACAAGGCCCGGGCCACGCAGGACGAGGCGCGCCTGGACGCCGAGTTTCACATGGCCATAATCGAGGCCAGCCACAACGTGGTCATGCTGCACATGATGCGCTCGATGTTCCAGTTGCTGCGCGACGGGGTGTTCTACAACCGGCAGGTCATTTTCCGGCAGAAAACCACCCGAAGCGCCTTGCTGGATCAGCATCGCGCGATCAATTCCGCCATCCAGGCGCGCGATCCGCCGGGGGCACGCAAGGCCGTGGAGGCGCATCTGGATTTCGTGCGCGCCGCTCTCCACGATGCGCAGATTTTCGAGCGCAACGAACAGATCGCCATGCTGAAATTCGGCCGCCGCACCTGTGGCTGAGCCCTCAGGCGCCCGCGTTGCTGCTGGCGCCGGTGCGCGTTGCGGCCACCCACCACTGCGGGAACTGTCGCAAGAGTCGCCGCCCGGCCGCCCGGGCCCGCGCGGCATCGTCGAACAGGCCGAAGCAACTGGCACCGGAGCCGGACATGCGCGCCAGCCTGCACCCCGGTGTCGCGCGCAAGGCGCGCAGCGCGGTATCTATTTCGGGCACAAGAGCAATGGCCGGCGCTTCCAGGTCGTTGCGCTGCAGCGTCAGCCAGTTCACCAGATCGTCGGGCGTTTTCCAGGCCGGCAGCCGGCCCAGCGGCGGGTTTTCCTTTCCGCGAAGGCGCGAAAACACCGCCGGCGTGGACAGCCCCAGACCCGGGTTCACCAGCACCATGTGCAGGGACGGGCAGTCAACCGGGCTGACGGTTTCGCCCGTGCCACGCATCCGCGACGGCCGCCCCTCCAGGCAGACCGGCACATCGGCCCCAAGCCGCATGAGCGCATCGGTATCGGGAAGAGGCCGGCCCCAGAGCCGGGACAGCGCGCGCAGGGTCGCCGCGGCATCCGACGACCCGCCCCCCAGCCCGGCGGCGACCGGCAAGACCTTTTCCAGGGTGATCCGGGCGCCCTCGCCCCGGGACAGCAGGCGCGCTGCGCGCAGGACCAGGTTGTTGTCGCGATCGGGCGGCAGGTCGCCCGCCATCGCACCGCTGACCGAAAGCGACAACGCGCCGGCGCGGGTTGCGCTCACCACATCGCCCGTTTCGGCGAACACCACCAGGCTGTCCAGCAGGTGGTATCCGTCGCCCCTGCGCTGTCCGGTAACGTGCAGGGCAAGGTTCACCTTGGCCGCGGCAAGGACGCTAGTTGTCATTGGCGACCGAAAGCGGCGGGCTGCCTTCCTCTTGCAGGACCTTGTCCAGGCCAAGTTCGAGCTTCCTGCGAATGCGCTTCGCGTCCTTGTCTTCGGGCCCGAAGGACAAGGCGCGGCTCCACTGGAAATTCGCCTCGCGCCTGCGCCCCACCGCCCAGTAGACATCGCCCAGGTGGTCGTTGAGGATCGGGTCGGTCGGGACAAGCTCGACGGCGCGCTCCATTTGCGTCACGGCCTGCCGATACCGGCCAAGCCGATACAGCGCCCAGCCCAGCGAGTCCGTTATGTAGCCGTCGTCCGGCCGGTTCTTCACCGCGCGTTCGATCATCGAAAGCGCTTCCTCCAGATTGGTGTTCTTCTCGACATAGGAATAGCCGAGATAGTTCAGCACCAGCGGCTGGTCGGGGTTGAGTTCCAGCGCCTTGCGAAAATCGGCCTCGGCCGCCGTCCAGCGCCCCAGACGTTCGTTTGCAATGCCGCGCCGATAGAACAACGACCACTGCGACGGCCTGTCGGCGCCAAGCAGCGCAACCGCCCGGTCGTAGGCCGCGGCCGCCTGCTCGAAATTGCCGGAACGGCGGTAGGCATCGCCAAGCGCACGCAACGCCAGGCCGCTTTCGGGAAAGCTCTTCGCCAGTTGCTTCAGGACCTCGATCTCTGCCTCGGACTTTCCGGCCCGGCGCAGCGCACCGGCGCGCCCGAGTTCCGCCGAAAGGAAGGCCGGATCGTCCGGCGGGATCGACTCGTACACCGCGGTCGCCAGGTCGAACTGCCCCAGATCCTCGAGCATCCCCGCCGTCAGCAGCGCCGCGGCGGACTCATCGGGGCGCAGATACTGCGCCAGGCGCGCATAGACCAACGTGGTTTTCGATGCGCCGTCCTTGTTCAGGGCATCGGCCAGGCCAAGGAACATTTCGCCAAGACCGTCACGCGCATTGCCGACCAGCGTGAAGGGCACCGTGTCGCCGTTTTCCAGCCGATCGACAAGCGCCTGAAGCGCCGGATCGAGGTCCCCGGAAAACGACTGGCGAATCAATGCAAGCGCAGCGTCGTCGCGTTCCAGCTGGCTGAGAATCTGCGCGTGGGCGATAACCGCGCGCCGGGTTGCGGGAACCCCGGTCCCTGCCTTGCCCGAAAGAATCCGGTCTGCACCTTCGAAATCGCCGACCAGCGCAAGCGCAAGCGCCTTGTGAAACAGGGCAAAGCCTTTCAGCCCGGATTGTCCCGACAGGCTGTCAAGGCTTGCGGAGGCTTTCGACATCCGGCCCAGCCCCACCTCGATCCAGGCCCGCGCCAGCCCGCTCACCAGGTCGCGCCCGGGAGCGTCGTTCGACAGATAGCTGCGCGCCTGCTGGAAATCCTGGCGAACGACGGCTTCGCTCAGCAGCAGCATGTTGGCGATCTGGTTGCCCGGATCGGCGCTGTTCAGTCGTCGCGCCACGACCAGCGCACGCTCGAAATCGCCCGCACCGACATAGGAGATGACGGCATTCACCATCAGCGAGGTGTTTTTCGGATCGCTCAGCATGGCGCGGGCGAAATGCTGTGCCGCGCTTGGAAAATCGTTCCGGGAAAACGCATTCCCGGCGGCAAGATAGGCGCCGGCGTCCTCACCCGCAAGCGCCGGGGCGGCAAACGCCAGACCGGCGGCCAGGATCAGGCCTGCAGCCACGGATTTCCTTCCTGTCTCCAATATCTGTTCCTTCGCAGTGCTCCCGTCCGAAGGTTCCGCCGTCGCGGTCCCCGAATGCAGACCTAGTGCCTTGGCCGGGAAAAGACAATGCAGACCCGGTGCGGCCGGGTGCGGCCCGGTGCGGCTGACGCAACGGTTACATGTTCGGATAATTCGGCCCGTCGCCGCCCTGGGGCGTGGTCCAGGTGATGTTTTCGCTCGGGTCCTTGATGTCGCAGGTCTTGCAATGGACGCAATTCTGGAAGTTGATCACGAATTTCGCGTCCTTGCCCTCTTCGCGCACCACCTCGTAGACCCCGGCCGGGCAATAGCGCTGCGCCGGTTCGTCATATTCGGGCAGGTTGACGCGGATCGGGATGTCCGGGTCGGCAAGTTTCAGGTGGCAGGGCTGCGATTCCTCATGGTTGGTGAAGGAAAAGGCCACGTTGGTCAGGCGGTCGAAACTGAGCGTGCCATCCGGCCTGGGATAGTCGATCGGCTTGTGGCGCGACGCCGGTTCGGTTGCCTGCGCGTCGTTCTTGCCGTGCTTCATCGTGCCGAACGGCGAAAACCGCAGGAGCGTCTGAACCCACATGTCGAAGCCGCCAAGCAGCAGCCCTGCCCAGACCCCCCATCGCCCGTTCATGGGCGCGACATTGCGCACCGGCTTCAGGTCCCGGCCCACCGGCCCGTTTCTCAGGGCCTGCTCATATGTGTCCAGCACGTCGGCGCCGCGCCCCGCCGCAATCGCCGCCGCCGCGGCTTCGGCCGCCTCGATGCCCGAATGCATCGCATTGTGATTGCCCTTGATGCGCGGCAGGTTCACCAGCCCGGCCGAACAGCCCAGAAGCGCCCCGCCCGGAAACACCGGCCTGGGGATCGACTGGTAGCCGCCCTTGGTCACGACCCGCGCGCCATAGGCCACGCGCTTGCCGCCCTTCAGAAGCTCGGCCACCATCGGGTGATGCTTGAAGCGCTGAAACTCCATGTAGGGATAAAGATAGGGGTTGCGGTAGCTCAGATCGACGATGTAGCCGACATAGACCTGGTTGTTGTCCAGATGGTAGATGAACGAACCGCCCCCGGTCTTCCAGCCCAGCGGCCAGCCCATGGTATGGGTCACCGTGCCTTCGCGGTGGCGCGCGGGATCGACCTCCCAGATTTCCTTCATGCCCAGTCCGAACTTCGGATAGTCCGCGCCCTCGGCCAGGCCGAACCTGGCAATGGCTTCTTTCGAAAGCGAACCGCGCGCGCCCTCGGCCAGGAATACATACTTGCCGTGCAGCTCCATTCCCGGTTCGTAGTTGGGACCGGGGGTGCCATCGGCGTTCCTGCCGAATTCGCCGGCGACCACCCCCTTGAGCGCGCCATCCTCGTGATAGACGAGTTGCGAACACGCCATGCCGGGAAAGATCTCCACGCCCAGGGCTTCGGCCTGTTCGGCCAGCCAGCGGCAGACATTGCCCATGGACACGATGTAACAGCCGTGATTGTTCATCAGCGGCGGCATCAGGAAATTGGGCAGGCGCAGCCCCCCCGAAGCCCCCATCAGGTAGAAATTGTCGCGTTTCACCGGAACCGTCACCGGCGCGTTGCGGCTTTTCCAGTCGGGGATCAGCCGGTTCAGCCCGGAAACGTCAAGCACCGCCCCCGAAAGGATATGCGCGCCGACCTCCGATCCCTTTTCCAGAATCACCACATTCAGCCCGGCGTCGATCTGTTTCAGCCGGATCGCCGCCGAAAGGCCGGCCGGGCCAGCACCGACAATCACGACATCGTATTCCATGGCTTCGCGTTGTGTATCCGGCATCGCATCCCCTTGTGCCCGCGCGGGCAGCTGTGAACTGGTTTTCTGCCTCGTTATCGCACCGCCTGACGACGGGTCAATTGTCACATTGCGTCACAATGGCCGCGCGATGGCCGCGCGCGCGCGCGTG
>JALSRF010000104.1 GCA_026984895.1 Paracoccaceae bacterium | reverse complement strand
CCCCGATCCCCCCGCCGGCATCCCCGCGCGGGCGCGCGCGCCCGGGTTTCCGGGGCCCCGGTTTTCTAGGGTCGGGGCGCAAACCGCGCCTTGAGCGCCGCCTCCACCGCCGGGGTCACGAATTTCGACACATCCCCGCCCAGGCGCGCGATCTCCTTGACCAGCTTGCTGGCAATCGCCTGATGGCGTGCCTCCGCCATCAGAAAAACGGTCTCGATCGAGGCATCCAGCGCCCGGTTCATGCCCACCATCTGGTATTCGTATTCGAAATCCGCCACCGCGCGCAGCCCGCGCACGATGATCGAGGCCCCGACGTCGCGCGCGCAGTCGATCAGCAGGTTTTCAAACGGATGCACCACGATCTCGGCCGGCGCATCGGCACAGGCCGAGCGGCATTCCGTTTCGATCATGGCCACCCGCTCGCCCAGTTCGAACAGCGGCCCCTTGTCGCGGTTGATCGCCACCCCGATCACCAGCCGGTCCACCAGCCCCAGGGCCCGGTGGATGATATCCAGGTGTCCGCGCGTGATCGGATCGAACGTGCCGGGATAAAGACCAATGCGCATGGGAGACCTCCATCAGACCTGCCGCAACGCAACAATATTGCGCGCCCGGGCACAAGGGAAAAATGCCGCGCTGGAATGCCGCCCCCTCGCCCACCTGATGCCGCCCCCTTTTGCCCACCTCGGGGCGCGCGCGCGTTCCGGCGCGCCGGCGCACACCGTCGCGCGCCGCCCCGAATTCCAGGGGCGCGCCCGACGCCTCAATGCCCCATGATCATGCCTTCCAGCGCATCCTTTTCCATCGCCAGTTCGCTCAGCCGCGCCTTCACCACGTCGCCGATGGAAATCAGCCCGATCATCGCCTCCCCCTCGAGCACGGGCATGTGGCGGAAGCGTCCCTCGGTCATCTTGCCCAATACCTCGTCGGCGGTGTCATCCTGATGGCAGCAGACCAGCTTGCGGGTCATCAGCGCGCTCACCTGCTGGCTCAGGCAACCGGTGCCGCGCCGGCCCAGTTCGCGCACGATGTCGCGTTCCGACAGTATCCCCAGCGGCTTTTTGCCGTCGCTCGAAACCACCAGAGAGCCGATCCGCTTGCGCGACAGCAGCCCGGCCGCATCCGAGACCGCAAGCTCGGGCTTCACCGTTTCCACCCCCTGCGCAGGCTTGGACTTCAGGATCTGTCGTACCAGCATCGGTCATCCTCCTGTATGTTGACATGCTGCCCCAGCGTCACTGCCGCGCCCCCGCCCTGTCAAGCCCCGCCTCCAGGCGCGCCACTTCCCGGCGGATTCCATCGATCAGCAGCCCGGCGATCCGGTTCAGCCGCTCCACCTTGCGGTCGTCCTGGTGACGGATCAGGTAGAAACTGCGCCTGAGCGCAAGCGCCTCGGGCAGAACAAGCCGCAGTTCCGGGGCGAAGGGCATGGCAAAGTCATGAACGAATCCCACCCCCGCCCCCTGGCGCAGCAGGTTGATCTGCACCGAGACCGAGTTGGAAGCGACGCTGATCGGCCCGGCCCAGCTTTCCTGCAGATAGTCCAGTTGCTTGTCAAAGATCATGTCCGGGATGTAGCCGACGATCCGGTGCCCGGAAAGATCGCCTACCTCGTTGATTTCCGGGTTGTTTTTCAGGTAGTCGCGGCTGGCCGCCAGGTGCAGGCGATAGTCGGTGATCTTTTGCACCGTCAGCCGCCCGCTGGCCGGCCGGCTGAGCGCCACGGCCATGTCGGCCTCGCGTTTCGAAAGGTTGAAAACGCGGGCCAGCGCCACGATCTGGATCTCCAGCTTGGGGTTTTCGGCCGCGATCGCGGCGCAGATCTGCGGCAGCAGGTAGTTGGCACTGCCGTCGGGCGCGCCGATACGCACCTGTCCGGTCAGCTGCTCGGCCTGCCCGCCCAGTTCCTCGCCCGCCATCAGGATCGCCTGCTCGGCGCGCTCGGCATGGGCAAGGAACCGCTGACCGGCGTCCGACAGCGCGTAGCCCTGGGGCGACTTGGCAAACAGGCGCGCACCCAGGCGGTCCTCCAGCCGCGCCACCCTGCGCCCCACCGTTGCCGCATCGAGTTTCAGCGCGCGCCCGGCCCCCGAGATGCTCTCGGCCCGGGCCACCGCCAGGAAAATCCGCAGGTCGTCCCAGTGCAATGCCATGTCCCATACCCATTTTTTTGCAAAACCCTTTTGGGAAACTCAACCTTTTACAATCAAAATTGCAAGACTAGAGTGCAGCAGGATTTTCAGCGGAGGCAATCATGCAAGAACTCAACCACTTCATCGACGGCAAAGCCGTTGCCGGCACCTCGGGGCGTTTCGGCGACGTGTTCAACCCGGCCACCGGCGAGGTCCAGGCCCGCGTGCCCTTTGCCTCGGCCGCCGAAACCGAAGCCGCCATTGCCTCGGCCGCCGCCGCGCAGCCTGCCTGGGGCGCGATGAACCCGCAAAAGCGCGGGCGCGTGATGATGGAAATGGTGCGGCTTCTGAACCGCGACATGGACAAGCTGGCCGAAGCGCTGAGCCGCGAACACGGCAAGACGCTGCCGGACGCGCGCGGCGATGTGCAGCGCGGGCTGGAGGTGATCGAATACTGCATCGGCGCGCCGCAGATGCTCAAGGGCGAGTTCACCGATGGCGCCGGTCCCGGCATCGACATGTATTCGATGCGCCAGCCCCTGGGCGTGGTCGGGATCATCATGCCGTTCAACTTCCCGGCGATGATGCCGCTCTGGCACCTCGGCCCGGCGCTGGCCTGCGGCAATGCCGCGGTGCTGAAGCCGTCCGAGCGCGACCCGTCGGTTGCCCACATGCTGGGCGCGCTGTTCGTCGAAGCGGGCCTGCCTGCGGGGGTGCTGCAGGTGGTCAACGGCGACAGGGAAGCGGTGGATGCGATCCTCGACAGCGAGGTGATCCAGGGCGTGTCCTTCGTCGGCTCGACCGCGGTCGCCAGACATATCTACGCGCGCGCGACCGCCACCGGCAAGCGCGCGCAGTGCTTCGGCGGGGCCAAGAACCACATGATCATCATGCCCGATGCCGACATGGACCAGGCGGCGGATGCGCTGGTGGGCGCGGGCTACGGCGCGGCGGGCGAGCGCTGCATGGCGGTCTCGGTGGCGGTGCCGGTGGGCGAGGAAACCGCCGACCGGCTCATGGAAAAGCTGGTGCCGCGCGTCGAAAAGCTGCGGGTTGCGCCCTATACGGATGGCGACGACGTGGATTTCGGCCCGGTGATCACCCGCGAGGCGCAAGAGCGCATCCTCGGGCTGATCGAGCGCGGCGTCGAGGAGGGCGCAAAGCTGGTGGTGGACAACCGCGATTTCAAGCTGCAGGGCTATGAAAACGGGTTTTTCGTCGGCCCGCACCTGTTTGACCATGTGACCCCCGAGATGGACATCTACAAGACCGAAATCTTCGGCCCGGTGCTTTCGACGGTGCGCGCCGGCTCCTACGAAGAGGCGCTGAAACTGGCGATGGACCACGAATACGGCAACGGCACCGCGATCTTCACCCGCGACGGCGACACGGCACGCGATTTCGCGCATCGGATCAACATCGGCATGGTCGGCATCAACGTGCCGATCCCGGTGCCGCTGGCCTATCACACCTTCGGCGGCTGGAAAAAATCCATGTTCGGCGATCTGAACCAGCACGGGCCGGACAGCTTCAAGTTCTACAGCCGCACCAAGACAGTGACCTCGCGCTGGCCCTCGGGGCTGAAAGAAGGCGGCGAGTTCCACTTCAAGGCGATGGACTGACCCGGCGGCGGCCCCTTCGGGGCCACGACATCAGGTGGCCGCACTGACGTGCGGCGGCCTCCGGCGGGGATATTTCAGCGAAAAAGAAGCCCCTTCTTCTGTCTGAAAATATCCTCGCCGAAGGCAATGCGCGCCCGGAGGGGGGCGCATTTTTCTTGCCCGGGTGCGGGCTTCCTGTTTTCCTTCGTGAAAACCGGGAGCGCCGACCATGGCCACGCAAACGCCGCCTTTCACCATCGGGGTCGAGGAAGAATATCTTCTGGTCGACCGCGAAAGCCTGGAACTGGCGCGCGCGCCGGATGCGCTGATGGCAGCCTGCGCGGCGGACCTCGAAGGCCGGGTCGGCCCCGAGTTCCTGCAATGCCAGATCGAGGTCGGCACCGGGGTTTGCCGGACCATCGCCGAGGCGCGCGATGACCTGCGCCGGCTGCGCTCTACGGTTGCGCGCCACGCCGCCGACCACGGGCTGGCACCGATCGCCGCATCCTGCCACCCGTTTGCCGACTGGAAGGACCAGCACCACACCGACAGGGAACGCTACAACGCCCTGCGCAAGGATCTCG
>JALSRF010000103.1 GCA_026984895.1 Paracoccaceae bacterium | reverse complement strand
ATCGTGCGGCAACTGGCCGTAGGCGATCTGGTAGTCCGACATCATCAGTTCCACCCCGCCCGAGCGGCTTGCGCGGTCGGTCAGCCAGTTGGTGGGGCCGGCGAGAATGGCCCGCATCAGCGCGTCCGACTCCTCGGGAATGCTGCGCAGCATGTATCCTTCGCTGCGCAGCATTTTCAGCACATGCACGGTGGCGGCCGGGGTGTCGAGGCCGACGCCATTGGCCAGGCGTCCGTCCCTGTTGGGGTAGTTCGCCAGCACCAGTGCGATGCGCCTTTCGGCCGGCGGTGTGCGGCGCAGCCGGGCCCAGGCACCGGCCAGGTCGGCCACGAAATCCACCCGGTCGCCGCGGGCGCGGTAGGTGGCGATGGGGCATTGGGTGGCCTCGTCGAAGAAGGCTTCGCCCTTGAAGGAAATCGCGCGGCTCAGGATGCGCCCGTCTACTTCGGGGAGCGCCACGTTCATGGCGATGTCGCGGGCTGAAAGCCCCGAAAGCCCGCTTTCCCACGCTTCTTCGGATGAGCCCGACAGAACGACCTGGAACACCGGCGCGCCCTGCGCGGCGGGCGCGGCAAGGGGGTTCGAGGCCCCCTTGCCGCGCCCCCCTTCGCCGAAGGATCCGGTGGCAAAGGCGGTGGCGTTCAGGATCACGTCGGGCGGGGCCTCGGCAAAAAGGCTGTCCAGCGTGGCCGCCGAAACCGGATCCTTGAGCGAGGCGACGAACACCGGCAGCGGGTTCAGCCCGCGCCGCAACAGCGCCCGTGTCAGCCGGTTGATCGGGTTGAGGCCTGCGCCCTGCACCAGCGCCCGGTAAAAGACGACGGGCACGATCGGTGCGCCCTCGGCCCAGTTTTCGCGCGCTGTCGCAAGCTCGGCCACGCCGGTGCCGGGCCAGTAGACGCCGGCGCGTAGCAGCGGCGCGGCGGGGGGCGGCCTTTCGCCGCCCTCCAGCAAGGCGCGGGCATACTCAAGGAAGGCGCGGGCGTTCTCGGCCCCGCCTTCCACCAGATAGGCCCAGAGCGCGTGGTAGTCCTCGTCGCTCACGGTGGACAGGCGCAGCAGTTCGTCGTCCGGCTTGTCGTCGCCGGGAAGTGCTGCAAAGGGCACGCCGGCCTCGTGCAGATGGGCGGCGTATTGTTCCAGCCCGTATTTCCAGTAACCGGCGCCGCCCAGGATGCGGGCGATCACCAGGCGGGATTTCCTTGCGCAATTTGCGATGTGCAGGTCCACCGACATCGGGTGCATCAGGTGGGTGAGGTTGGCCAGGCGCAGCGTTGGAGGGGCGTCCATTTCGGCGCGCGCTTCCGAAAGCGCCGCAAGTTCGGTATCGGCGGCCGAGATGAACACCAGGTCGGCCGGGCTCTGGCCCAGATCGACCGGCTCGCGCCCGTCATCGATGGCGCCCGGGGTGGCGGCGAGAAGATGCATCAGCCGGTGCGTCCGTGGTGAGGGCGGGAGCCTCCGGCGGAGGTATTTTTGCCAAGAAGAAGCATCAGAGCGTCTTTTCCATGAACAGGCTGGCGGGGTGTTCGGCATAGGCGCCGAAGGGGCCGCGCTGGTTGTAGCCGAGCTTGCGGTAAAGCGCCACTGCGCCGGCAAGGCGGGGACCGGTTTCAAGGCGCAGGCAGCGGTGGCCGCCCGCGCGGGCGGCGGCTTCGAGGTGGGCCATCAGGGCGCGGGCGGTGCCGGTGCCGCGGGCCTCGGGGGTGACGAACAGGCGCTTGATCTCGGCGTAGTCGGCGCAGTTGCACAGCGCGACGCAGCCCACGGGCGCGCCGCTCTGGCGCGCCACGAAGAAGCTGATGCCCGGTCGCGTAAGTTCGTCTGCCGAAAAGGTGAAGCATTCATCGGCGCTGTAGACCTTGCGCAGGGCGGCTTCGGAGCCTGCGATCAGGGCGCGCCCGTCGGATGACAGCGGGTTTTCGGCGGCGATCGCGAGGGTCATGCCTGCAGGGCAGCGGTGATCGCGGCCCGGTCCAGCCCCGCCGCGCCGATCACCACCAGGCGGGTTTCGCGCGCCTCGTCGGGGCCAAAGGGGCGGTCGAAATAGTGGTCTATCCGGGGCCCCACCGCCTGCAGGGTCAGGCGCATCGGTTTGCCGGCGACCGCGGCGAAGCCCTTCAGGCGCAGGATGGAATGGGCGCGTATCACATCGGCGAGCCTGTCCGCGAATGCGGCCGGGTCGGCGATTTCGCCCCGGGTCACGGCGAAGCTTTCGAAGTCGTCGTGGTCGTGGTGGTGGTCGTGGTGGTGGTCGTCGTCATCATCGTGGTGATGATGGTGCGGGGCGTGGCGCGCGGCCATGTCGGCTTCGGCCCCGGCCGCGATGCCCAGCAGCACCTCTGCCGGCAGTTGCCCCATGCTGGTCTGCACCACCTGCACGCCGGCGCGCGCATCGCCGCTCAGGCGGGAGGCCAGAGCCCCGGCCTCGGCCGGGCTCAGCAGGTCGGTCTTGTTCACCACGATCATGTCGGCCGCCGCGATCTGGTCTTCGAACAGTTCGCTCAGCGGGGTTTCGTGGTCGAGCGTGTCATCGGCGGCGCGCTGGGCATCCACCGCGGCCAGGTCATGGGCGAACTGGCCGTCGGCTGTGGCGCGCCCATCGATCACCGTCACCACGCCGTCCACCGTGACGCGGGTGCTGATCTCGGGCCAGTTGAAGGCGCTGACCAGCGGTTGCGGCAGGGCAAGCCCCGAGGTTTCGATGACGATATGTTCGGGCGGCTCGGGGCGGGCCAGCAGTTTTTCCATGGTGGGGATGAAGTCCTCGGCCACGGTGCAGCAGATGCAGCCGTTGGAAAGCTCAACCACGTCTTCGTCGCTGCAGGCGTCGTCGCCGCAGCCCTTGAGGATTTCGCCGTCCACCCCGATATCGCCGAACTCGTTTATGATCAGCGCGATGCGCTTGCCGTTCGCGTGGTTCAGCAGGTGGCGGATCAGCGTGGTCTTGCCGCTGCCGAGAAACCCGGTGATCACGGTTGCAGGGATTTTCTGTGCCATCTGGCGTGTTATCCGAACAGTGAAAGGAGAGTGGCGGGCGGATGCCATGCACCCGCCCGAACGGTGGTCAGGCCGGCTGTGTTTGCCCGTCGCGAACGGTTGACCGGTTCCAGAAATATCCGGCGGCAACACCCAGCGAAAGCCAGGCGGCAAAGGCCACGGCATAGGATCGCGCAACGTATTCGCCGGCGAGTTCCGGCGGCGCGGTTCCGGCATACCCGTCAAGTCGCGGCGCGCCAATGACGTGAGGCGCCACCAGCAGGGCGGCGCCGAGCAGGACGGCAATCGGGTTTCGGCCATAGCCGAACAGGGCCATCGCCGCCCCCGAAGAGATGACCGTCAGGATCCACCAGACCTGCCTTGCGTTGAGGTCGGCCGCCGGAATGCCCGGGAGCTCGGGCGGCAGCCCCACACCGGGGGCAAGGTTCACGGCCACGAAGCCGGCCAGCCCCCAAAGAAGGGCGTCGCTTCTGCTGACACGCTTTCCAAGCTGTTCGGCAATTGCGAAACCGGCAACCATGATCAGCCCCCAGGCGACGTAAACGACGAAATCCGCGCCAAATGCCAGGGAAAAACGGTGAAGCAGCCCGTTGCCGGCCGGTTCTTCATGTTCGTGCGTGGCGTGATCATGCGCGGCCGTCGTTGCAATCGTCTGGTCCGCGGCCGAGGGCACGCCTGCAAAATGGGTCCTGGCACCTGATTCGTATTCCTCGGCCTCGAGGATCAGGTTTTCCATGAGAAGGAACTGGAGCAGGGCGGCAATCAGCCCGGCGACCAGACCAGCGAACAGCGCGCTGGTGAACAGTCTTGCGTTCATCGATCAGTGGCAGGGGAAGGCCAGCGTGTGCCGGGTGTCGTGCGCGGCATCGTGAAACACCGATGCTTCCGCGAAACCGGCCAGATACAGCAACACGATGCCGGCGGCAACGGCGGCAAGAATGGCTGCAAAGCCCGTCGATCGGGCCTGTTCCCGGACAAGGGTATCTGTGGTCATGTCGTTTCTCCTGTTACCCGTCACACCCGACGGGGGGTTGAGGTTCGGCGCATGGCTGGTCTCCTGGCTCGCGGGTCGATGCGTTTCGTCGCCTTCCCGGTTTCCCAGTGGCTGGTTGACGAAATGCTCTCCGCTTACAGTCGCGGGGGCGGCTGTGGCCTTGGGCCCCGGATTGGGTCGCCCGCACCACATTCCCATGTGCTCCCCCATGCCTGGCATGTTGAACGGGGAACCATGCGGGGCCATTTGGCGCGATGCGGCAGGGCGGGTCAAGGGGGATTGTGCACGACGTGGGATCGTTGCGGGGATCGCGGGGGGGTCGCGGGG
>JALSRF010000102.1 GCA_026984895.1 Paracoccaceae bacterium | reverse complement strand
TCCACCGGCTGGTGGGTGGGGCCGTCTTCGCCAAGGCCGATACTGTCATGGGTCATCACGTAGATGGTGGGCACGCCCATCAGCGCCGAAAGCCGCATCGCGCCACGGGCGTAGTCGACGAAGGCCATGAAGGTGCCGCCATAGGGGCGCACGCCGCCGTGCAGCGCCATGCCGTTCATCGCCGCCGCCATGGCGTGTTCGCGGATGCCGTAGTGGATGTAGCGCCCCTTGCGGCTGCCCAGGTCGAACACCCCCATGTCCGGGGTCTGCGTCAGGTTCGAGCCCGTCAGGTCGGCCGAGCCGCCGATGGTTTCGGGCGTCACCGGGTTGACCGCCTCAAGCACCATCTGGCTGGCCTTGCGGGTGGCCACCCTGGGGGCTTCTTCGCTGAGCTTGCGCTTGAACGCCTTGATCGTGGGGGCAAGGCGCCTGGGCGGGGTCATCGACATCACCCGCTCGAACTCCTTCTGGCGTCCCTGGGACAGGGCGTCGAAACGCGCCTGCCATTCGGCCCGGGCCGATGCGCCGCGCGCGCCGGTCGCCTCCCAGGCGCCTTTCACCTCGGCCGGGATCGCGAACGGCGCCCAGTCGATGCCATAGGCCTTGCGGGTGGCGGCGATTTCCTCTTCGCCCAGCGGGGCGCCGTGGGCGGCGGCGCTGTCCTGCTTGTGCGGGGCGCCGAAGCCGATATGGGTCTTGCAGGCGATCAGCGAGGGCTTCTTCGCCTGTTTCGCGGCCTCGATGGCGGCATCGATCGCCTCGGGGTCGTGGCCGTCAACTTCCTGCACATGCCAGCCCGACGCCTTGAAGCGCATCTTCTGGTCGGTGATGTCCGAGATCGACACCTCGCCGTCGATGGAGATGTTGTTGTCGTCCCACAGCACGATCAGGCGGCCCAGGCGCTGCCGCCCGGCAAGGCCGATCGCCTCCTGGCTGATGCCTTCCATCAGGCAGCCGTCTCCGGCGATGACGTAGGTGAAATGATCCACCACCTTGCGCCCGAAGCGCGCGCGCAGGTGCTCTTCGGCGATGGCAAAGCCGACGGCGGTGGCAATGCCCTGACCCAGCGGGCCGGTGGTGGTCTCGATCCCGCTGGCGTGGCCGTATTCCGGGTGGCCGGCGGTTTTCGCGCCCCACTGGCGGAAATTGCGGATCTCGTCCAGCGTCATGTCCTTGTAGCCGGTCAGGTAGAGCAGCGCATAAAGCAGCATCGAGCCGTGGCCCGCCGACAGGATGAACCGGTCGCGGTCGGCCCAGTCCGGCGCCGAGGGATCAAAGCGCAGGTGCTTTTCGAACAGCACCGTGGCCACGTCGGCCATGCCCATGGGCATCCCCGGGTGGCCCGAGTTGGCGGCCTGGACCGCGTCCATCGCCAGGACGCGGATGGCGGCGGCCTTTTTCCAGTGCTCCGGGTGGTTCTTGCGCAGGGTCGCGATATCCACGGCGGCGTTCCTTTCGGCTTGGTGGCAGGTTGTGCGGTTGATAGCAGGCATGCGGTGAATATCAAGCAACGCCGATGTCGCATGCGCGCGCCGGTGCCCGGTGCTGGCGACGGTGCTGGCGGCGGCCGGTTCCCGTGCGCGTATGCCGGTGCGCGTGCCTTATGCCGGTGCGCGCGCCCGGCCGAAAGGGGCAAGGGGTTGGCAAGGAGCGGCAACACGGCGGCAAGGGGCGGCGCTGATGTCCGTCCGGGGGCGGCGGCGCTTCGGTGCGGCTTTGGCTTGACTTTACCGGCGGGGCTCTGGATTCTCGCCGGGAACGACGGGCACGCAGCTGCACAAGAAGGGGCGGGACGCGAACATGAGCGACGTTGCAGAACTGGAAAGACGGCTTTCGGCGGCGCTGGAGCGCATTGCCCGCGGGGTCGAGCAGATCGGCGCGCCAGAGCAGCCGGACGGTGCGCCGCAGGGGGCGGCCGAAATCGAGCAACTGCGCGAAACCCTGGAAGCCGAACGCAGCGCCAACGCCCAGCTTGAACTGCGGGTGGTGGCGCTCACGGAAAAACAGGAAAAACTCGTGGCCGGGCTGGAGGCCGAGGTCGCCCGGCTCCGGGGGGAACTGGACGCGCGCGATTCGATGATCCGCCAGGTCAAGCAGGTCAACCAGAGACTGCGCGAAAGCGTCCGCGCGCTGCGCAGCGAGCAACCCGACGGCGACGCGGCGGCGCGCGCGATCGACCAGTCGATGCGCGCCGAACTGGACGGGCTGCGGCTGAGCCGCGAAAGCGACCGGGCCGAGCTTGACGCCATCTTGCGGGAGCTCAAGCCAATTGTTGAAGGGGGCGCAGATGCCTGAAGTCAAGATCTCCATCGGCGGGCGCGAATTCGAGGTGGCCTGCCAGACCGGCGAGGAACACTACCTGAAAACCGCCGCCGCGATGCTGGATGCCGAAGCCGCGGTGCTGGCAAGCCAGATCGGGCGCATCCCCGAAAGCCGCATGTTGCTGATGGCCGGGCTGATGCTGGCCGACAAGACGGCCGGCATCGAAGAGCAGATGCGCGCCCTGGAAGAGAAGTTCGCGGCCCAGCAGACTCTCATCGAAGAGCTTCGCCAACGCCCCGAGCCGGAACCGCAGCCGGTCGAGGTGCCGGTGATTCCGGCGGCGCTGAGGGAAAATCTGGCCGAAATGGCCGCGCGCGCAGAAAGCATTGCCCAGGCGCTGGACGAAAAGCTGGGCTGAGCCGCACGGCCGGGCGAAGCCACCGTGCCCGCGGCGCGCGGATGCCGCGGATGCCGCAGATGCGCAGATGCCGGCAGGGCGCCGGGTTCCTCCAGGAAAAAAACGCGCCGACTGGGAAACGCGCCGGCTGGGAAACGCGCCGAAATCTTCGGAAGATTTCGCCGCCCCGGCTCGGGCCCCGGGGCCGGCCCCGTGCATGTGCGCCCGGAACGCGACATGTCGCGCCGCGCCCGCACCCGCTTCGAAGGATGCGGCCCGCCGGCCAGCCGCGGCGGCACGCAACCCAAGAGATGGGCCGAAGGGCCGGGCCGAAGAGCCGGAAAATGACGGGCAAGGCCGCCTCGGCGCTGCGATCGTCCCGCGTGGCGGATGTGCTTGTTCGCATCCGTCAACCCAAGCCGCCGGCGCAGCCGCGTCCGCATTCCCGCGGCGGCGCGTGGCGTTCGATCGCATTCGCACAAGACGCGCCCGCGCCCCGGCTGCGCCGCTTCGGGAGGCCCGGAACCGGGTTCTGCCGCCAGGCGTCCTGGCTCACAGCATGCCGGCCGCCGACAGTCCCAGCAGCAGCACGCCCAGCACGATCCGGTAGATCGCAAACAGCGTGTAGCGGTGGGTCTGGATATAGCCCAGCAGCCATTTCACCGCGACAAAAGCGGTGATCAGCGACACCGCGAAGGCGATTGCAAGTGCACCCCAGTCGGCGCTCGCGCCGGCGTCGTTGATCTGTTTGAGCACCTCGTATCCGCTGGCGGCATACATCGTCGGGATCCCCAGCAGGAATGCGAATTCGGTGGCCGCGACGCGGTTGTTGGTGCCCGCCAGCATGGCGGCGAAAATCGTCGCCGCCGAGCGCGAAGTGCCCGGAAAGATCCCGGCGACGATCTGCGCCAGCCCGACGACCACCGCCACGCGCCAGGTGACGGTGCTGCTGGGCGGGCGCCGGGCGGCGATCCTTTCGGCCCCCATCATCCAGAACCCGCCGATCACCAGAGCCCAGGCGACCGGCGTGACCGAGGTCGGCAGCTCGAAGTTCAGCTTCTTGGCGATCAGCCCCAGCACGGCGGTGATCAGGAAAGCCGCGATCAGCTTCATCAGGTAATCCCGGTTGTCGCGGTCGCGCCAGCCGAACAGAAGCGAAAGGATGCGCCGCCAGTAGATGAGCGTCACCGCCAGGATCGCGCCGGCCTGTATCACGATGTTGAACATTTCCGAGCGCTGGCCCAGCCAGTTTTCGGCGATGATCAGGTGGCCGGTGCTGGAAACCGGAAGGAACTCGGTGATCCCCTCGATCACGCCCAGCGCAATGGTGTTGAGATAATCCATCCGTGCTCTCGCTATGGGGTGCAATGCGTGAACGGTTCTTGCGCGTGCGCCGCGCGGGGTCAACCGCAAAAGCCGGCCGCCTCGCCTTTCGCGCTGTCAGGGATGGTTGCCGCTGCCCCGCCACGCCACGCACAGGGACGCGCGCCGGTCGCCGGCCACGCAGACGCGCCGCAAATGCGCCCGTGCGCCCGGAACGCTGTTGTGCCCGGAGGCCGGCGCGCCCCCGCCGGCCCGGTGCCCGGGCGCGGTGCGCACGAAGGCGCCGGCAACGGGCAACCGGGCAATGGGCAACACGGAAACGGGGCAGCAGGGCAGCAGGGCAGCGGGGCAGCAGGGTAACGGGGCAACGGGAAGGCCCG
>JALSRF010000101.1 GCA_026984895.1 Paracoccaceae bacterium | reverse complement strand
GGCAAACCGGGACGATCGGCGGGGCAGGCGGGGCAGCCGGGGGCAGACGGATGGGACAATGGATGAACGATCTGATGGCTGAGCCGGTGCTGATCATCGGCATCGTCCTGGCGCTGATCGCGCTTCTGTATTCGTCGGTCGGCCACGGCGGGGCGTCGGGCTATATCGCGGTTCTGGCGCTGTTTGGCACCGCGCCCGAGTTGATCCGCCCGGTGGCCCTGTCGCTCAACATCATCGTCGCCGGGCTGGCGACCTGGCGGTTTTCGCGTGCCGGTTACGTGGACTGGAGGGCCGCCGTTCCCATCGTCATTGCCTCGATGCCGCTGGCGTTTCTCGGGGGCGGGATCGCCCTGCCGCCGCACCTCTATCGTCCGTTGCTGGGCGGGCTGCTGGTGCTGTCCGCCTTCTACCTGGTCTGGCGTTCGCTCCAGGCCTCCGACGCCTTCGTTACCGCCCGGCGCAAGGTGCCGGTGGCTGGCTCCATGGCGGCGGGCGCGGGCATCGGTTTCGTGTCGGGGCTGTCGGGGATCGGGGGCGGCGTTCTGCTCAGCCCGTTTTTCCTGATCTCGGGGTGGGCCGGGGCGCGTCAGACCGCCGGCATCGCCGCCGTGTTCATCCTGGCGAATTCGGTGGCCGGGCTGGCCGGAAACATCGTTGCCGTGCGGGCCCTGCCGGGCGAACTGGTGGTGTGGGCGGGGCTGGTGCTTGCCGGCTCCATCGTCGGCACCGGTCTGGGGGTCAGGCACCTGCCGGTAAAGCCGCTGGTCTGGCTGCTGGCGATAGCGGTGCTGATCTCGGGGCTGAAGTTTCTGCTGCTGTGAACCCTGCCGCGCGGCGGCGGGCACGGGTGCCGGGCGTTGCGCACCGGCGCCAGCCGGAAATGGCGGCGCCTCGCATGGGCGCGGGCGGTTGAACGCAACACCTTCTAGCGCTGCGAGGCCGCATCGTAGGGGCGCGCGCCTTGAACCACCGGCAGCAGGAGCCGGTTGCCCCAGAACCCCCAGCCGCCATCGAGGATCCGCAGCCTGCGGTAGCCCAGCGAGGCAAGCTGGGCCGCGGCAAGGCTGGCGCCGTCCCCGGTGCCGCCATAAAGGACAATGGTCTTGTCGAAGGGCAGAAAGGCATAGACGAAGGCCTTGTCCGGGCGGGCTTTCCACGTTCCGTCGGCGTTGACGCCGTCGCGCGCCGGAATGTTCAGCGCACCCGGTATGTGGCCGCCCCGAGCGGCGCCGACGGCCAGTTCACCCGTGTATTCGCGCGGCGCCCGCGTATCCACCAGCACAAACCGGTCGTCGCGATGCGTCACGATCCGCTCATAGACGAAACGCCAGTCCACCAGCATCGGCGGTGCCGCGCCGTTCAGGCTTACCTGCCCGCGCGCCGGCTGGACATCGTGCCGCGCCAGGGCATGGCCCTGCTGCCAGGCGCGCAGGCCGCCATCCAGCAGTTTCACCTGCTGCGACGCGAAGCCGTGCAGGCGCAGCAGCAGCCACAGGCGGCTGGCGCGCGCGGTGTCGGTGTCGTCGTAGATGACGATTTCGCTGTTGTCCTCGATCCCCCATTTGCGCAGGGTCTCGCGAAAACGTGCCCGATCGGGGAAACCGGTCAACTCGGGGCTCGTCGGATCGGCCAGGTCGCTGGCGCGTCGCACCTGCACGGCCCCGGCGACATGGCCCTGGGTGAAATACTGCACCGGGCGTTCGTGCACGTCCAGGACGACCAGCCCGTCCCGGCCCAGGCGTGCCTCCAGCCAGTCAACCCCGACAAGAACCCCGGCGTCGCGAAGCCCGCGGTCCTGACCCTGGCCGGGGGCGGCCCAGCCGATCAGCAGCCACAAGAGCCACAGGAACCACGCCGTCGCCGCCCCGGGGGCGATCCGGTGGCGCGCGGGTGCGCATTGCCGTGTGGCCGGGCATCGGGCGGGCGCGCGCGCCGCGCCGTTCCCGCGCCCCGCCGTCACTGGTCGAGGTCCAGCGCATAGCCCGCACCGCGCACGGTGCGGATCGCATTGCGCGCGCCGTCGCGCGCCAGCGCCTTGCGCAGCCGGCCGATATGCACGTCCACGGTGCGGGTTTCCACGTTGATGTTGCGCCCCCAGACCCGGTCGAGCAGCTGTTCGCGGCTCCAGACCCGGCCGGGGCGTTCCATGAAGGTTGCCAGCAGCCGGTATTCCACCGGACCCAGCTTCACAGGCGCGCCGGCGCGCGTCACCTTGCGGGTTTCGCCGTTCAGCTCGATATCGCCGTGGCGCAGGGTTTCGCCGACGCTGGCGGCGCGCAACGGGCGCAGCCGGGCGCGCACGCGCGCCATCAGTTCGTTCACCGAATAGGGTTTCACCACATAGTCGTCGGCGCCGGTATCGAGCCCGCGCACCCGGTCGCCCTCTTCGCCGCGCGCCGTCAGCATGATCACCGGCACCGCGCGCGTCGCCTCGCGCGCCTTCAGGCGGCGGCAGACCTCGATCCCCGACACCAGCGGCAGCATCCAGTCGAGCAGCACCAGGTCGGGCACGCTTTCGCCGGCCAGCAGCAGCCCTTCTTCGCCATCGCCCGCCATCGCCACCCGGAAGCCTTCGCGCTGCAGGTTGTAGGCCAGCAGTTCGGCCTGGGCCGGTTCGTCCTCGACCACCAGCACCAGGGGGGCGGTCGGCTCAGCCATCGTCGTCGCCGCTGCCGGTGCTGGCGGTGCCCGGGTCAGGTTCGATCAGCATGCCGCTGGTCTGGTCGTTCTTGGGGCGCTTGTCCTCGGGCAGGGCGCCGCTGATCAGGTAGTGGATCTGCTCGGCGATGCCGGTGGTGTGGTCGCCGGCGCGCTCGATGTTCTTGGCGATGAACAGCAGGTGCATCGAGGGCGTGATCCGGCGCGGATCTTCCATCATGTGGGTCAGGAGCGCGCGAAACAGCGTGTTGTGGATCGAATCCACCTCTTCGTCGCGCAGCCGCACCGCGTCGGCCTCGGCGATGTCGCGGCGGATGAAGGCGTCGAGCACGTCGGCGATCATCGCCTGCACCAGCGCGCTCATCCGGCGCAGCGTCTTGGCCGAGGTGCCCACCGGGTCCATCTGCACCAGCACCTCCAGGCGCTTGGCGATGTTCTTGGCATAGTCGCCGATGCGTTCGAGGTTGCCCGACACCTTCATGATGGCGACGATCATGCGCAGGTCCTGGGCCATCGGCTGGCGCAGCGCCAGCAGGCGCACGCAGCGTTCGCTGATCTTCTGTTCCAGCGCGTCGATCGCCTTGTCGCCGGCGCGCACCCGGGCGGCGCGTTCCAGGTCGCGCGTCACCAGCGCCTCGGTCGCTTCGGCCAGCGCGTGTTCCACCAGCCCGCCCATCTCGATGAGCATCCCCTGGATCCTTTCCAGGTCGCGGTCGAAGGCGCTTGCGATATGTGTTTCTTCCATGGGGGCCATCCTAACCGATCCGTCCGGTAATGTAATTCTGCGTGCGTTCGTCCCGGGGCGAGGTGAACAGGTGCTTGGTCGCGCCGTATTCCACCAGTTCGCCCATGTGGAAGAACGCGGTGTTCTGCGACACCCGCGCCGCCTGCTGCATCGAATGCGTCACGATGATGATGGTGAAGTCGCCCTTCAGCTCGTCGATCAGTTCCTCGATCTTGGCGGTGGCGATCGGGTCGAGCGCGCTGGCCGGTTCGTCCATCAGGATGATCCGGGGCCGGATGGCGATGGCGCGCGCGATGCACAGGCGCTGCTGCTGGCCGCCCGAAAGCCCGTTGCCGGGCTGGTCCAGCCGGTCGTGCACCTCGTCCCAGAGCGCGGCCTGTTTCAGCGCCGCTTCCACCCGGTCGGCCAGTTCGGCCCTGGAGTCGGTCAGCCCGTGGATGCGCAGCCCGTAGGCGACGTTTTCGAAGATCGACTTGGGGAAGGGGTTGGGGCGCTGGAACACCATGCCCACATGGGCGCGCAACTGCACCACGTCCACCTCGGGGGCGTAGATGTCCTGTCCGTCGATGGTGATTTCGCCGCTGACGCGACAGATGTCGATCAGGTCGTTCATCCGGTTGATGCTTTTCAGGAAGGTGGTCTTGCCACAGCCCGAGGGCCCGATCAGCGAGGTGACCTTGCCCCGTTCGATGTCCAGCGTGACGCCGAAAAGCGCCTGCTTGTCGCCGTAGAACACGTCCACGTCGCGGGCGCGCACCAGTGCGTTTTGGGCGGCCGGGGCGTCGGCAGGGGCGTCGGCCGGGGCGGCCGGCTTGTCGGCAAGAGTATCCGGGCGCGTCATGCTGCAGGCTCCTTTCGGCGGGCGGCGGGGAAACGGCGCGGCGCGTGGCCGGTTGCGCGCCGCGCGGAGGGAAGGCCCGGGCGGCGCGGGCGCGATGGATGCAATGGCGGGGGGCTCATGGTCTTGTCTCCTGAAGC